>JALUWO010000021.1 GCA_027019405.1 Candidatus Altimarinota bacterium
TTTCTCTAAATAAAAAACTATTTTTTCATTCACCTACTATTTGTGCTATAAAATTTTTTACTTTATCTACTGTATTTATTGTAGATTTTGTAAAAACAACTTTTTCATTACAATAAAAATTAATATATTCACAAAACTTACTAACTATTAAATCTGAGATTTCTTCTCATACTTTTCTTGATAAAGCTTTTTTTATACTTTCAATAGATAATTTATCTTTATTTTCTTTTTTTCTTTTGTTAATTATTGTTTTATAAAGAATATCAAAATATTTTTTTAAATCATTATTCTGAAAAATAATATAATTATTTTTAGTCTTAGCTTTATATTTTCAAGAAATAACTCATTTGTAATTTCTATAAGCATCAAAAAGAATTTGTAAGTCTAATTTTGATAAATATTTAAACTTATTTTTAACTTCTTGTAAAATAGTTTCTTTATCTATTATTTTTTGTTTATTAACTATCTCATTTATAAAATCTATTTCTCAATTATTAAAAAATCTTTTTCTAACTCTATTAAGAACAGTTTGTATCATTTGTTCTCTTCTTTGCCTGAACATATCTTTATATTTTTCAATAAATTGTTTTCTATTAGTATAATATAATCTAAACAAATCTAATAAGAGTTCCGTATTAGCTCATTTATTAAAAACAAGAGTATCCACATTATCTATAATATTTAAAACTTTTCTTCTTCACATTTTTATTTTTAATTTAAAAACTAAAATACTTTATTAGTATATACATTTTTATTTTTTGTCAAGAGATTTTTAAAAAATAAACCTTAATTAAGGTTTATTCTGATATATTTTAATAAATGAGTTGCTAATTAGTATTTTAATTATTATAAGAGCTTATAATTTCATTTTGAAGTTTTAGAGCCTCTTTATAAGTCTTTACCCAAGATTTAATATCTTGAATAACTGACTTATTTTCTCTGATATATTCAACAAATCATTTCTTTCAATCTACTAAATAAATAGCAAGTGCCTTTAAGATAGTATCACTATTTACTATAGTAGATTCTAAAGCATCCCTATATTTGAATATCTTATCTACTATCTTTTGTTCATCTTTTCAATTCATACATTTAGTATAAATTGAATTTTTTAATTTAGTAAAATTAATTTTACTAAATCTCTTATCAAAGATTGAAGCCACCTTTTTCATAGCCTCAATATGGTTTGCATCATAATTCCAATCGTTATCATAACCATAACTACCGAAGATTACAGTTTGTAATTGATTTACTTTATTTTCAAATGAAGTATTAACTTCATAATTTTCAAGTTGAACAGATAAATTATCACAAACCACACTTCTTGGTGGTTGAAAAGAAGCAAATGTAGTAGTTGAGATAGTAGTAGCCATTAATGTACCTAATAATAATATTGTTTTTTTCATTTTTTTAAATAATTAATAAATAAATAATTTAATTTAACATTTATATTATAAATATAAATACAGATTTGTCAAGAGATTTTTATTTAATTAGATGTTGTTTATATTGAAAATGAATCTTCCTTTTCTCTAATATCTTTAATCTCATTAATAACATCCTTTTTCAAGTTTTTAAAAGTTTTTTTAATTTCTTTTTCTATTTCTTTCTTTTTTTTATCGTCTATATCCATTATAAAATCTATGTGAGGAAGTTTATCATCATCTTGATATAATGAGAAACTATAATTATAAATGTCTTCTCATTCATCCTTCCATATATCTAATCAAATACTAATATCTCTTTCAATATCCTTTTTATAAGTTATAAATAACTCGGTTGGTTCTTCTACATCTGTAATTCATAATTTATCTATATTTTCGATATAAAACAAATATCAGTGAGTATCTATCAAATAATCATCTATTGTTCAACTTTTCTTTCAAATTTTACAAAACTTTTTTTTTCAAACAAGTAATCTTCATCAATATTCTATAAATTTATTTCAATCAATAATATAAGGTTTTAAATTAATATTTTCATCAATAAAGAACCATCTTATTTTATTATTATTATCAATTACATCAGCTATATTAACCATTTTTCACATAAAAGGAACTTTAGATAGTCATTTAACAATATAGTTATTAACTTTTAAAATATTAAAATCTTTATTAACTATAACTTGTCTTTCATTTTCTAATCTAATTCAATAATATAATTTTCATAAAAATTCTCTAGTATATTCTATTTTAATTATTTTCTGTCAACTTACTTTCTTGCTAATTTCGTTTAAGTTTTTATCTAAGACAGTCCATTTATTATTAACAACTGCATTATATAGTATTATACTATTTTCATCTTCTCCAATTTTAATAGGGTTTAAATAATTAATTAAATTTCATTGCTTGGTTTTTAATTTTTCTCTTGTATTTATATCAGCATAAAACTCACTATCATCATCTAATTTAATAAATTTAAATCTATTATCTATTCTTTCATTTATTATACTACTTATTCCTTTTATATATTTTCAGTCAAATTTTAAAATTTCCATATTACTATTTATAAAAACATCTATTAAATCTATTTTTTTCTTATCTTTAATTCTTTTTTGCAGTTGTTCACAATTATCTTTATATATGTAAGCTCTGACATACTTATCTCAATTAACATCTATAATTACAGGTCTCATTTTCCCAAAATCTGTTTTATAAATAACTTTTCAGTCTTTAGTTTTTAAAATTTCTCAGTTATCAAAAACATAAAAATAAATATTTCACAATATTCAATAATTATCAACTTTTATGTCTTTTCAAATAAACATTTCAATTAGTGTATATTCTTTATCAAAAACTTTTGTTAAAAGTTTTCTTCTAATTTCACCTAGAGAAATAAATTTCTCTAAATTACATTTATTTTCTTTATCTATATAACTTATAAGATTAAACATATTCTTTTATTAAATAATAAAATGTATCTTATATATAAAGCTATTTTCTTCTTTTTCAAGCTTTTTAGCAAAAATATAAATAAGCATATATTTTTGCTAAATTTTTATTATATTTATTTAAAATTTCTTTTTCTATCAACTGATTTTCTTTAATAAAAGAATATGTTTTTAAGAAATTTCAAAAGTCTCATATTATTGATATATTTCTATTAATTATATCATTTTCTTTTTTTCTTATCTCAATTTCAATATCTTTAATATCTCTACCTTGTTGAATTTGGTAAAGATATTCAAATAAAAGTTCGTTATTTTTATCATCTTTTATATTCTTTGCTTTTTCTAATTTGTTTTTTATTTCTTCTACTTCTTGTTTTGATAAATATGTGTTAAATAATAAATATTCTCTTGCCTGTAAGATAGATTGATGTACTATCTTAAATAAAAATCAATATTTTTTTGAAATTTTTATTTTATTCTTTATTTCTTTTTTTCATCAATAATTTTTATAAAATTTATAATAATTATTATTAAGATTATTAAGATTTAAAATATTATTTATTTTATTCTTAATAGGATTTTTTTGGAAAATTTTAACTAAAACACTTAGGTTATCTTCAAATATTTTCAATAAATTTTCTAAAATAATATTAAATTCATAAATTTTTTCCAAATCTTCTTTATAAAATCTTTTCATCTCTTCAATTTGTCTTCCAACTTCTTTCATTCATTCTTTATTATCTAAAAGAATATTTTTAAATTTATTCTTCTGTTCTTTTGTCATTTGTGGTAAAAGTTTTATCCATTGTTTCTTTTCTTCTACTGATAAAACCATATCATCAGTAGAATTAATTAAGTTTATAATTTCTTGGTCTTCTTTATTAAGAAAAATAGTTCTAAGTGTAGTTATTATTTTCATTATTTTATAGTTTTATTAAATTAAATAAAAGTGATATACTTAAAACAGCTAATATAATAATAAAAAGATTAATCATTTTTTTAGCTTGACTTTTCTTATCAAACATAACTTGTTTATTAGTTAATGTTTGATAAATACATTTATTAAAATTAATTGTTATGTCATTAATAGTTTTATTATTATATTTAGCATCCGCTAAACATAACTTAATATTTTCTTTATTTAAGTTTAGATTATCTTCTTTTTTAAAAGTAGTATTTATATCTAATATACTATTTCAAGAAGTATAAAAATTCAAACTTAAATAATTGTTATAATTATTTGCCTCATCAGAAATTCATTCAGTATTACTATCCAAATGAACATCTAAGTGAATATTGAACTCATTTTCAATTTCATTTTGTTGATACATAATAGTTTTTGTATCTAATTTATTTATATCAAATCAGTTAGTAATTGATATCAATCCAAATAAACTCATTAATAATATGATGATTATCTTTTTCATTTTTATTTTTATATGAACTACCACCACTTATAACTAAGTGGTGGTTTCGTAGCTAAAACTAGGAGATAAGAAATTATCTTCTAGTCTTAGTCTAACAGGGTTGTTCATAAACCCCCTACACACTCAAGCAAGAATATTT
>JALUWO010000022.1 GCA_027019405.1 Candidatus Altimarinota bacterium
GCATTAAAAGTGATGATTACTAAAAATCATTCGGACACTTATGCTAAAATGTTGTTACAGAAAATATCTCTTCTTAAACTGTCCGAACTGAAACGGCAGAGGTGTCCGAATACTCCGTCATATGCAGAGATTGTGTTAGTAGGTAAATTCTGTATCTTTCAAGCTCAATGGAGACTAATTGTAAAGCTATACGAATCATAATCATATCATCAATATATCCGATAACAGGAATAATATCAGGCACAACATCAAGTGGCATTACAAGATAGGCAAGTGCTACGCTGATTGTTGCAATGGTGCTCCAAGATATATCGATATATTTCTTATGCCAATAATCATGAAGTAAAGATGTGATAAGTTTTACATCATCCCAAATTGCTTCAAAAACAGATGGTATATGTTTGTCTAGCTGTGCTATTTTTTCATTTGCTTCTTTGGCAGTCTGTTTGGATTGTTGTTGATCCATATCTTTATGAGCTTTATCAAATACCTTAGGAATATCAGCGTCATTGACCATGCATCGCTACTTGCTTCATATTTTTGCTAAAAAGTAACTCTGCAAAGTTTGGCATATCAGCATTTTTGCGTTTATTAATTTTTAGCATAGCTGGTTTGGCAGGTTTATGCTCTTGTTGTGATCTATAAGAACCATATCCAAGTTTAACAAGAATTTGCTCTTGTTCTTTTCTTGAGTAATCTGATTCAAAAATATTTTTTACTTCGACACTTTCATCTTTAGGCGGAGTAATAGTAATAGAACTAATCTCAATGCCTTCAAGTTTACTGTAGTTGTGCTCTTTGAAAAAAACAGCACCTTTGCTGAGGAATTCCGTTTTAAAGCTCATGAGCTGATTGATCTTATCTTGGATAGTAGATTTATATTGCTTTAATTGCTCGATACCTTGATCGAGTGTAACAACGCTATATCCAATAAAATCAACAAAGCTTGCTTCAGTTGGAATATGTGTATCTGATTTTAGTTCGAGTAACTTTTGATTTAGCATATCAACAATGTTCGTTTGTTGCAATGTTGTATCAATATGACTCAAAGCTAAGGGTGTATTCATTTCATTGTACCTCCATAATAATAGTAGCTACTGTGTTTCAAGTGGCTCTGGTTATTATTTATATTGGGAACATGAGATTAAAATGCGATTTGTTTAAATTTTTATATTTTTAAAATCTATAGTGCGTTAGAATAAAAAATTAATAAAAACATAAAGAAAGTTTGCAATCAAAGAAGAATAATAGAGTATTAATTTTTTAGAATTGGTCTCTTAGCAAAAAAAGAAAGTGTAGGAGCAATAAATATGAATAAACATTATGAAAAGATTGCAGAAGATTTTAATAAAGTGTGGAAATTTTCAGATGAATATAAAACATGGGCTGTTGATAAAATAGGAAATTACCTAAAATTAAAAAGCAGTGATGTTTTTGTAGATATAGGCGGAGGGACAGGAACATTTACTAATATGATTAATAAAAAATTTGAATTAAAAAAATCTTATTGTGTAGAGCCTGAGTTTAAAATGTGCGAATTAGCACAAGAGTATTCTAATATTGAAGTAATTTGTTCAGATGCATTTGGATTTTTAAAGAATTCACAATATAAATACAATAAAATATTATTTAAAGAAGTTATACATCATATCAAAGATAGAAAAAGCTTATGGCATAATATATATCACACGATAGAAGATAATGGGAGGCTATTGATATATACAAGACCAAAAAAAAATAAGTTTCCTTTGTTTAAAAAAGCAAAAGAAGAATTTTATAAAAATCAGCCTTCATACTCTGAGATGGTTGAGGAATTAGAACAAAGTAAATTTAAGACTAATGTTTCGCTTAAAAGCTTTACATTTAAATTATCAAAAGATGAATGGTATCATATGCTTAAATCAAGGTTTATGTCTGATTTAAGTGTTTTTACAGACACTGAAATCATGCAAGGTATTGATGAATTGAAGAAAGAAAATACATCAGATACATTTATTATAGAAGATGAAATAGTATTTATTACAGCTTATAAATAACTTTTTCCAAAACCATTAATATAATCTTCTGGTAAAGGTTCTTCTCTATAATCTAATAAGATTTCTTCATTTGCAAAAATATCTTTGATAGCTACAACAGTCATTGTGTCTGTATTAATTTTACAATTTGGATGTCTGCTATGATTAATGAACCCATACGATGTTCTTTCATGTCTAATGAGAAATCTATCTGATCCTAAAGCATTCCATTCACCATGAAAATTTTTATTTTTTAAGAATTGTTTATTTACAATATCTCCCGTTAATGTAAATAGTTTTGTGCCTTTTCTTATTGTGGTACGCGTAAACAATCCAAAACCATTAATATTACTAATATTAACATATAAATTATCATTGAGTGAAACATAACATATAAAACAATCTGATAAAAAATATGGTTCAAGGAATGTATTCATTGTAATTTTGTCAAGATTGCAAGAAAAAGTAACATTGAATATATTTTCTTGCATTTGAAAAACAAACAATCGTTTATTGTTGTCAATACAATGAATATGTAAATCTTGATTGGTTAAAATAATAATTATAATATCCTCAGAAATAGAAATTTCTTTTGTTAATTACTGAGAATTTTCAAAGATTATCAAGTTGTAATTTGTATCTTTAAAAAACTGTAAAAATTTTTCATGATTGTTGATTAACTTATCGATTCCAATAAAGAGTTTAGATTGTTTATTTTGCTGAAAAAAATCATTAAAAAGTTGATTTTTTGTTAATTTCATATATCAACACTTCTTGTTTCATGCATATGAATGTATGCAGCAGATGGATACTTTTCAAGTATTTTTCTTTTAGCCTCCTCCCAAGAGGTGGCAATTATGTTAGTTATTATTGTTTTAGATTGGTAATTATCTAAATCTGGTTGTTCATCAAGACCATTTTTCAATACATTATCTTTGAAAAAATACAATTCCATAAAGTAATTTGTTTTCATTTCTTAACCTTTGTTTTAATATATATACCCATTACAAATAGAACTATTGATGCAATTATTATTTCTATAGACAATGTTGCATAATTGATATAGTTTGCAAATCCTGTTTCTTTTTTTAATGAAACATAATCGTTAAATATACCATAAATCGCAAAAATTTGTATAAGTCCAATAATAGCAATACCATAATTTAAGTTTCTATTTGTCTTGTCAGTAGCTAATTGAAAATGTTTATTTATATATTCATTTTGAACTTCAAATATTTTTTCTATAAAACTTGTATCCTCATCCATGTGCCATAATATCTCTATATTGTTGAACTCATTGTATAACTTAGGATATAAACCAGATTTGTAAGTTTTATACCCTAAATATTCTTTATGATATAATATTTTTAATTTGTCAAAGTTTTTAATTTCTTTTTCTTGAAAAGTTTCTTGTGCTGACAAGTTTTGTATTCTTTTTTGAAAGTAATTTTTATAAAATCTTAATTGATAGTAAGTTAATTGTAAAAATATAAGCATACATAAATATTTTTGACTTAAATTTTTAGGTAAATCTTTAACTATCCCATAGTTCCAGCCAATATGCACAAAAGAGTTTGCATATTCATTTGTAATTAATAATGAAGTATTTCTTTGTTCTGAATTTTCTTCATGAGCAAATAAATGAGGTAATGATTTATCCTCTGAAAAGCCATTTATAAAAATTAAAGGATAATTAGAATTCATTGTAAAATTATTTTTATCTATAAGAAAATTAGTTGTATTTAAAATATTTTTTATAATACCATTAATGATGCTTAATGACTTATTTTTAACTTTATCATAATAAGAACGGGTATTAGTTGTTGAGAAAACATCTCTGTTGTTCATTACTTTTTTTACAAAAGATGAGCATTCTTGAAAGTTTAGATTAGTAAAGTTAAATTCAAATAGCATTAAAAAATTATGTTGTTCATTTACAATTAACTTACTATTTATTTCTAACTGGTGTTGCTCATATGTTGTCTGAAACGATGGCATAAAGTTTTGATACATCAATGGATTTAAATTTCTTTCTCTACTTAAAGCATCTTCTATATCCACTAAACCATCAACATCTCTTAAATAACCATCTTCAGTATCTAAAAATTTCCAATCTTTTTTAGAGAAAATTTTATTATAATCCTTATCTCCTATATTCAGCATTACTTCTTCAACCAACTCATTATTGTGTCTGTCAAAAACAATAGGTGCTAATAAAATAATTTTAATATTTTTCAATTGTGAAACTCCCTAATATCTAATTTTACTCAACTTTCGCACATACATCCCAATAAATCCACAAACTTAAGTTGAGTATTAAAGCCCATAAATAGGCACTTTTAGATATAATTATGTTCCACAACATCATTATAAAAGGCTAAATTTAT
>JALUWO010000023.1 GCA_027019405.1 Candidatus Altimarinota bacterium
TTTTTTATTTAACAAATATAATACTTTAAAAAACAATCTTTTATCCTCTTTTCTATTGATTAATCTTTTCTTTTTTCAAATAAATATACTAAATTGATTATCTACAGTTGTCTTTCAAGACACTTTTAAAAGTGATAAATCATAAACTTTTATATTATCTAAAATATCAAATCATTCTTTAAAAGTAAATATAATAGCTGTTCAGCTTACTACTATAATAAATTGATTAGTTATTTCATTTAATAAAAGTTTTATATCTCTATCAAAAAAGATATACATTCAATCAACATCTTTACAATTTACTTTAAGTAAATTGTAATTTATATCTAATATTATATCTGTATCTAAACTATAATCAATTCAACTATTTTTAAAAAGATTATTAAATATATATTGTATTATATCTTTAAAATGTTCATCTTTATTTAATAAATTTTGTTTTTTATAAGTAATAGAAAGATTTACTTGCATTTATTTAGTGTTTTTTATATTTTAAAATTAAGTATTTTTATTATAGTTAATTTTAGTTTTTTTCAAGAAAAAAAATGCTATTTTTTTGATAGCATTTTAAAATAATACAAATTATTTATTTTTATTCCAATACCATTCAATAAATAATTTATCTAAATCTTTAAATAAATTAATAACTGTATTTTTATTAGAATTTGTTATAGCTTGATTTTTATATTTCTCAATTTTTTCTAATTTCTTATATACATCATCTAGAAAAGATTTATGTTTTAGAAAAAAAATATCAAAGTTTTTATATAAATAATTAATGCAATAGCTTTGATTAATATATTGAATAAGTATAGCATTATTTGATTGTTTTATTTCCCATATTAATCAAGACAATTTTAATTTATTAGCATTAAAACTATTTATTGCAGTATTATTATATCATTGTTGTGGTTTGAATATCATTTTAATATTAGTTTAATAAATAAATATTATTTCTGTATTTTATATAAAGTTTTTATTAAAACAAACAAGTTAAGTTTTTAATTTTTCAATATTCTTTAACATATAATCAGATAAAATATTTCTTGTTAAAAATACTTGATTTCAATAATGATAAAATCATAAACTTTCAACTCCTCTATGATTATCTAATGCTTTTTCATACTCTCTTCTATATAATTTTAATATTTTAACTTGATTAGTTTCATCTTCCTTATCATACTTACTTTCATCACTAGTATTTTCTTCTTTATCTATTCAAACAAACTTAGTAAAATAATCTTCTACATCTTTTGCAGTCAAAAACATTTTTACCATTATATTTTTTAGCATACTATTAGGGAAATCTGTTATATTTTGAGTAAGCAAAAAAGCAGAAGCATATCTATTTCTTATTTCTCTTATAAAATTATCTAATATTGGTTTAAAATGTGATACATCAAGTAAGTTATGCACTTCATCAATAAATAAGTATGTTTTTAATTTTTTATCATAATTTAACTCTAATACATTATCCATATAATCTTTATTTATTAGAAAAAATTGACTAATTCAATCTAACAACATTTCAAAATGTAAAATTCTTATTAAAGCATCTCACTGTAATGGCATTTTATTTTGTTCTGCAAGTTTTGCTTCTGACTTTAATTTAGAAAGATTTAATCAATCTACTTTAAATATCATTTTAGGAAGTTTCCAAATCTGATTTAAAAAGTCTCTTTCTTTATTCAGTATTTTGTAAATATTACTTCCTTCTAAATTATCAATAGCCCCCATTATTTCTCATATTTTATTTATCCATCTTTCAGTTGATACCGTATCAAATATTTTTTTCCATATATCTAACTGATTTTGTTTATTATTTTGTAAATAATCAAAAATTTCTTCTAAATCTTTATATAAAATATTTAAAGTAATTTTTCATTTATGTTTTTTATATAATAAAATAAATATATTATTTACATACTTTCTTAGTTGATAATCTGTTTCTAAATATTTAATTTGTAAAATCTTAATTATCATATCAACTTTCTCTTTATAAAAACTTTCATAATCTAAATTATCTCACATTTTTTGATAAAGGTCAGCATCTGCATCAATATAAATAGGATTATCCATATCTTTTTGAATATCAATCTTAGGAATAGGAAATCAAATATTTGAAATATTAGAAAAAGTACCAGCAGGGTCAATTGCAATAACTTTTTCAGATAAAATAGTTGAAATCATTTGTTGTGCTATTGTAGATTTACCAGCTCAACTATCTCATACTAATAAAATATGCCTATTACCTTTCACAAAATCACTAAAAGGGTCTAAAAATAAAGGTGTATTTGTAGTTAAATCAGTTCCCCAATACATACAAGGTTTTATTTCAGAAACTCTATCATTAAATAGATAAGAATATAAACCATTAAAATTACTTATCTGTAAATTTTCAGATAATCAAATACTTAAATAATTATTATAATTAAACCAATTTTCTTTTTCAAATCATTCTATTGCTATTTTTATATTTTCTTTTTTATAAGCATTGATTATATCTCTTATTACATAAAAAAGATTATCTTTTTCTTTTGCATAAATTCCTACAGTAATTCAATATCTCCATCTTGTATTAAAATGTTCTCATACATTTAAAATCATTTTTCTTTCTTCCTTATTAGAAGGACTTATTAAATAAGTTCTATTAGTTCATTTATAAGTATATCTATTTTTTACTTTATCAAAATTTAAAGATAATTTTAATTTATCTTTTATTATTGAGCTTTTAATTACAAAATAATCAATAACTCAATTTTTTACTGCATTTCTTAGAATTTTCTTTAAAATCTCACTATCTGATTTAGTAATAATTTCATTAGAAATAAAATTAGTTAAAAAGTTTATATCAAACATTTTTAAATAATATCAAGAAGATGGATAAAAATAACTATCTGCAAATGCTCTATATTGTAATTGACTTGAGTCATAAAAAATTTCTTCTCAAATTTGATAAACATTAGGGACAAGAGATTTAAAAAATATATAAACTTCTTTTTGTAAATCTTTACTATTTTTATTTATAGATTTACTTTTTTCTCTTACTACTACATTTATAGTCTCATTATAAATATCTTTTATAAATTTATCAAATATTTGATTTGTCTCACTATCAAAATTAAAATCTTTTTCCTGAAAAATTTCATTACTTCAGTTAGCATAAGGAAAAACAGGAATATTTCTAACAGGTTTTATATTATCTCAAAAAAAATATTTATAATTAAAATTATTTAACTGTCCCATAAAAGCAGTTCTTTTATTTCTTAGTCTTGCATTAGCTCTAACATTATTTTCAAATCAAACTAGTGTAGGTAGAAAACTTGCAAAATAATTTTCTTCTGCAAGTGAATTATCAATTACACCTTTTATATTTTCTTTCCAAGTTTGATAATATTGTTCAAACTTTTGTAATTCTTCATCTGAAATATCATAAGTATCTTTTAACCACTTTTTAACTCTAAAATAAAAATTTTCAAACATTATTTCTAATTCAAACCATTTATTTTTTTTTCAAACAGAAAAGAAGTTCCAACCTAATCATTCAGGAACTTCTTTAATAAATTTATACAAAAAACTATCATCAGACAAAAAATCTTCTTTCTTAAATCAATCAAATTTAAATACTTTACCTATCACAGCTTGATTTTGTATTAAATTTCAAGTTATTTTATAGATTTCTTTCATAGATTTTAAACAAAAAATAAACACATATATTAAATGTGTTTATTATATACATTTTTAGTTTTTTTCAAGAGATTAAAATCTCTTTTTAACAACTTCAACAACCATATTTTCTAATTGTTTCAAAATTTCATTATTATCTTGTTTGAAATCTAAACTTTTTATTTCTGGAAGATTATATTCATCAATATTTATATTTTGTTTTCATAGCTTTATATTTAAACATTTTTCTTGTTGTTCTCATTCTAACTTAAATTTTAATTGTCAAGTTTTATCAAATGTATCATACAAAATTTTAAGTCTGTATATATGAGAAAGATATTTATTTTTTTTAATTTCATCTTTTTCAAATTGAACTTGTTTTTTATAAGCACTGAAATTACTTATAATTTTTGCTTTTATTGCATTACTTTGATTTGGAACTACTTTATTTTTAATAAAATCAAATATATCTAAAAACTCATTATCAATTATACAGTTAGAATATACAACTTCTAAATAATTTAGACTAGTTATCTTTTGAAAAAAACTATAAACGTCTTTAATATCAATATGACCATATCAATTTGGTATTTCAATTTCTTCTGAAATAACTTGTCTTCTGATTAATTGTTCAATAGTTGGTATAACTACTGCTATTGCATCAAAATCTGATTGTCATTCAATTCAAATACCATAGTTCCAACTTCAAAATAAAGAT
>JALUWO010000024.1 GCA_027019405.1 Candidatus Altimarinota bacterium
GCAGGTCTAAAATATTTTGGATTTACTTCAATAAGTAATTTTCATGTTTTTTTATCGTATCATTTTTCATCAATTCATTTTCATTTCCATTCAATTTCAACTCAAATTTCTTCAAAAGACCAATTTACAAAATCTCTTACTGTATTAGATTTTCAAGTTGAAATACAAATATCTTCAGGTTTATCTTGCTGTAACATTAACCACATTGCTTTCACATAATCTTTTGCATGTCACCAATCTCTTTTTGCATCAAGATTTCATAATTCTAATTTGTCTTGTAGTCATAAACTAATTTTTGCAACAGCCATTGTAATTTTTCTAGTTACAAAAGTTTCTCATCTTCTTGGTGATTCATGATTAAATAAAATACCATTACAAGCAAACATATTGTAAGATTCCTTATAATTTCTTGTTATCCACATTGCATAAAGTTTTGCACATCCATAAGGACTTCTTGGATGCATTGGAGATTCTTCATTATATCCTTTTTCAGGTCTATTATAATCCATTCCTCCATATAGTTCAGAAGTTGAAGCTTGATAAAATTTTGTTTTTTTCTCTAATCAACTTATTCTAATAGCTTCAAGTAGTCTTAATGTTCATAAAGCATCTGATTCAGCAGTATATTCTGGCATATCAAAACTTATAGCAACATGAGACTGAGCTGCTAAATTATAAATTTCACCAGGTTTTATCTCTCAAACTAATCTTGTTAAATTTAATGAATCGGTCATATCTCCATAATAAAGAAAAAAATTTGGGTGATTAAAAATATGATCTATTCTTTCTGTATTAAATGAAGATCATCTTCTTTTAATTCAATGTACTTCATATCATTTTTCTAACAATAATTCTGCTAGATATGAACCATCTTGTCAAGTTATTCATGTTATTAATGCTTTTTTTGTCATAATTATTTTTTAAATTTATAAAATGTTTACTTTCTCCCAAAATCATCATCATACCTTTTTATATCATCTTCTCATAAATATTCTCAGACTTGTACTTCTATAATAACTAAAGGCTTATCAGTAGTGTTTGATAATCTATGTAGATAATTTTTAGGAATATAACAAGATTCATTTTCTTTTAAAATCTTAATCTGCTCTACATCCTTAAACTCTGGATTTCTTATATCTACTGTAGCAAATCAATCAACTACTATCCAATGTTCTGATCTTTGTTTATGTGATTGTAAGGATAATCTTTTTCATGGATTTACTATAATTTTTTTTACCTTATACAATGGATTTTCTTCCAAAACATAATATATTCACCAAGGTCTTTTTCAAATTTCTAAATAATTTCATTCTTTTACTTCATCAGGCAATGTTGATAATTCCTTTTTTATATCTTCTAAATCTTTTTCATTTTCTATTTTATTTATTAAATCACTACTACTATAAACTTTTTCTCATAATCAATCTACAATTTCTACTCAATATTTTTTACATATCTTTGCTTCAGGTATTTCATTTGCAAATCTATCTCATCATTTTGTAAATATTATTTTATCAAATTTTCAACTTGCTTTTGCTTCAATAATAAGTTTTTCCAAACTTTTACATACACAAGGTGTTTTATCAATAGAAATTAATGTTTTATCCACATATCTTATAGATTTTATAACCTTTTCTCTAAACTTTTCATCTTGAAAAGACTCTTTTCATCTTTTTAATTTTGCTTGATAATCATTATTTACTATCACCCATAATTCATCTGATATATCTTTTGAAAGTTTTAAACACTCTATATGTCATGGATGAATAGGGTTTGCATACATTGATGTTATTGCTAATGTTTTCATTATTACACTTTATTTATTTAAATATTTTTTATTATTTTATAAACACTATTAACAGTATTATCCCACTTATATTTTTTACTATTTTCTAAAGACATTTTAGAATATAAATTATAATTCTCTAATATTTTTTTCATCTTTTTTATAATATCACTTATACTATCATTATCTTTAACATATTCAACTGAATTTCATAAAATATAAGGCACAGAAGTAGAATAACTAGCTAAAACTGGATTTCAAAAATATTGACATTCTAATGGTGCAAATCCAAATCAATCATTACTTGAAATATAAATACAAATATTTTTTTTACTAAAATAATTTATTAATTTTTCATCTGTTATATAATTTTCTTCAAAATAAATTCTGTCTTTATTTTTTATTCAATTTAAAATATTTTGTTTTTCAATTCATCTAACTCATATAAAAAATATTTTATCAACTTTTTTAAAATTTAAACTATTAATTATATTTATTATTTGATTTACCTTTCATCCTCATAATGCAGGAAATGGAAATAATATTTTTAATTTTCATATTTTTTGATTTATACAAATATTTCAAAAATGATCTACTCACCAATGTATAACTTCTATTTTTAAAATATCATTTTCATTTAAATTATAAAAATTTATTAAATCTTTTTTAGTCCATTCAGATGGAACTATTACTTTATCTGCCTTATAAAAATTTTTTATAGTAAAATTTAATCAAAAAAAGAAAACATACTTAAAATTCTTATTTTTAATATAAGGAGAAATTCCATTTTCTTTTCTACATTTTTCTTGTCATATATCATGAATTATTGTAATATATTTATATCATTTTACTTTTCAAAAAAATATATTATCAAAAGAAAAAAATATTCATTGTTTTTTAGATTTTAAAAATTTATTTAACTGAAAAAACTTAAATAAAACATAATTTCATTTATAATCATAAACTTTAATTCAATTTATTTTATCTACTCAAACATTGTTTCAAACTAGAAAAATATTAAATTCATTCTTATATTTTTCTATAAATCTATTTATTATTTCTCTAGTTACTCTACCAAATCAGGATTTTCTTGAATAATGAGTTATATCAAATATTAAATTTTCTTTCATCTTATTTTTTTATTCTTAATAAATAATGTATTTCTGAACTTGGAAAAATCTACGCAAAAAATCTTTCATAAATATTTGGAAACAAATTTATTAGAAAATCAAAAATAATATTTAATCAATCACTTTTCAGAAATCATTTATTACTAAAAAAATGAATTCTAACATCAACTAGCTCAAAATTTAAATCATTAAAGTAAAAGTGATTACAAAAATAATTCATAGTTCTGTACGTAAAAAATCTTTTATGAGTAGGGTCTGCAAAAGCACTATTACAAGTATAATATGGAACTTCTACTTTAAGCAATGCTCAATTCTTTCATATTCTATATATTTCTCTCATTAAATGTTCTAAGTCATTTATATGTTCAAAATTATGTTCAGCAAATATTTCGTCAAAAGCATTATCATCAAAAGGATATGGAAATTCTTCCATATTGTGAACAACATCTACTCAATCTAACTCCAACAAATCTAAATTAACATATCATGTTAATTTTTTATAACCACAACCTAAATTTAATTTTTTCATGTTAATTTTTTATAACAACTAAAGACCTTATCAACCATCTTATCCCAAGTATAACTTTCTTTTACTAACTTATATCAATTTTCTCACATAAAAGATAACTTTTCTTTATCAAATTGCAAAACATTTTCTATTATTTTTTTTATTTCTTTTTCATCTTGTGATTTTATCAAAAATCAATTATTTTCATTTATAAAATATTTATTATCTCATACATCCGTAGCAATAACTGGTATCTTACTAGCAAAAGCTTCTAAAACAGTTAAAGGTTGTCATTCTGCCAAACTTGGTAATATAAATATATGATTTTTCTTATACTCTTTTATTAAATCATCTCAAAATATTTTTCATTTAAAATTTACAAATTCTTCTAATTGAAATTTTTTCACTAAACTTTCTATCTTTTTTTTATCTTCTCCATCTCCTACTAAATTTAATTTAAATCATTTTTCTTTTAACAATTTTCTATCAACTAAACTTAATCACTTAATTAAATAATCAACTCATTTTTCCCAAGAAAATCTTCCAACCCACAAAAAATTTAATCAACCATATTTTTTATCAACTTTTATTTTATCAAATCTTTCTATAGCTACTCCATTTGGTATTACTTTTATATTTTTATTAACATTTTTATATTTTAAAAATTCCTTTCAAACTGTAATTTCTAAATCATATTCAATTCAACTAACAAGCCATTTTTCTATTTTTTTCAAAATTCATCATTTATCAGTATCAAGCTGATTTACTCAATGAACAGTATAAACAACAGGTATTTTCAAAAGTTTTCCAACTATTTTTGCAGGTAATCAACTTACATAAGCATGAGCATGAATTATATCATATTTTTCTTTTTTGGCTTTAAAATATAATTGAATAGTAGTATTTAACAAAGCTAAAATTCTTCAAATTGGATTAAAAAATTTAGTAGTTGGTCAG
>JALUWO010000025.1 GCA_027019405.1 Candidatus Altimarinota bacterium
AAGATAAACAATGAAATACTTGGGAATTTTATAAAAATAAAGATTATGAAACAGAACCAGATAAATTAGAAAAAGTTTATAGTTTTCTTAACCAAAATTTTCAAGATATAAAATCTTGCAAAATAACTAAAATTGATAAACAAAAATGAAAAATAAAACCACCAACACCAATGGACACACAATTAGCACAATCTGCAATGAACAGCACTTTTTGATATAGTCTAAAAACAATAATGAGTATATTGCAAGATTGATATCAACAATGAGTACATACTTATATGAGAACTGATAGTATTGATGTACCACCTAAATATATTGAGTATGTTAAACAAATGCTAAAAGATAATAATATTAAAGCTAAATTTGTTATGAAAAACTATAAATCTGATAGTGCTGATACTCAATGATGACATCATGCTATTTTGCCAACTAAACCCTATAAATTTAATTCCATACCATGAAGTTGACAAAATCATAAAGTTTGGGATTATATTGTTAGAAGGACAGTAGGTAGTTTTTTAGAAGATGCTGAAGTAGAGTATATAACATATAATTTAGAAATAACAATTAAAACTAAACAGAAAGAAGTTAAAACATATTTTCTTTTAAAAGATAAAAGATTAATTAAAGAGTGATTTATGGAAGTATTCAATTATAGTTTGGATGAATATCAACAAAAATTTAATTTTAAAGTTGGAGATGAAATAAAAATTAAAGATTTTGAATTAAAAGAAAAAGACATAAAACTTCCTGGTACTTATTCAGAAGGTAGTTTAGTTAAAGAACTTAAAAAATTATGAATAGGTAGACCATCTACTTGGGAAAATATAGTATCTACACTTTTAAATAAAGAATATATTAAAAAGGATTGATCTAAATTAGTTATAACTGAAAAATGATATTGGTTATATGAAACTATAATTAATAACTTAAATATATTTTGAGATATATTTGATCTTAAATTCACTGCTTATATGGAAGATGAACTTGATAAAATAGCAAGTTGAAAACAAGATAAAAATAAAATACTTGATAGCTTTTTCAAAAAACTTAATATTAATGTATATGAAGATTAATATGATTAAATTTTAAAAAATCATTTTAATAGTATAATAATATTCACAAATATAACTTTATCTAATTTATAAACTTGATAATGAAAAGAATAACAGCTATTTTAGTTTTAATGTTTATGTTTTTATCACAAATATCTATCGCAACTAATAATGTTGGTCCTCAAAAAAATGAAGACCAAAATATACTTAAATCTAAAAATAATAAGTTAATATATGATAGTTTGATTAAAAGTTATAATATTAATTATAGATGATTAGATGTATATAACCAACAAACAGTGTCTAGTAATAATTGAGGGATAAAAAATAAGGATGTATTAGATCTAACAACAGTTGTTGAGAAAAATTTAAATAATGTTTTAACTAAAAGAGAAGATAGTATATTAAAACAAAAAGAGAAAGTTTTAAAAGCATTAACATCTTTACAACAAGGAAACAATAGTATACCACAAGAAATAAAAAGAATGATAGCTATAGAAAGTAGTGTTAAAAATGCTAGTGCAGTTTTATTATTAAAACTTAGTTTAACTCCTACTACTTTTTATAAACCGTTTGTATATAAAGGTAAATTGTATTTATTGTTTATAAATCCTATCATAGTTTATGAAGATAAACTTGATATGAAACTAAATAAAGTATCTCAACAATATAAACAAGATGTTCTTAATAAACTGCAAGAAATAATAAACACTAATTATAAGCAACAATGAGAAACAATGGATGATACAGATTTAGTTAGCAAATTAAAAGCATTATGAAAGAAATACTGATTGCAAAATTTTTATAATATAGTTGATGTAAATACATTAAAAATAAATTTAAAAGCATGAAAGGAAAATCAACCCCCTATATTAGAATTTAAAAAAATAAATTTAGCTTATTATAATAATTTATATTATATTCCAGAAAAACTTAAATATTTGATAGATAAAAAAGCATTATATTTCTATATTCCAATATGAAATAACATGATATCAAAGGATAATAAAATGATATTAAAACAATTAGTTGGTAAAAATGCTTTTAATAATATAAATCTATATAATAATTTATGTTATTATATGAATATTAATAATGGGATTATAAATAGTATGTTTGAAACAAATATAGCATTTTGTTGAATATGAAAAAATTTTACACAAACAAATTCTGATGCAATCAAAGCAAATAATTATTATAATGTTAATGTACTTGAACTAAATAAATTATGGTATAATAAGAAATATAATATGGTATTTGTTAATAAAAGACCATTTTGGACTGTAATTCCAGATATTTTATTATCATTATTATGAATTGTATTGGCTTACTTAATATTTAGAAAGGTTAATATTGAACAAAAGAAAGAAAGTATTACAGAAAAAGAAGAGTTGTAAAATCTCTTCTTTTTTTTAAAAATCTCTTGAAATTATATTAAACAGTATTAAAACTAACTTATCTTCTTAATTCATTAAGAAAAATGAAAAAAATAAAAATAAATATTTAAATTTTTAATAAATAATATTATGACTAAATTAAGAAATAAATGAAATAATGAAATATTAGATCATATAGAAAATATAACTTATGAATATTTATCTAATCTTTGGGGAACTAATATAGAATTTGAAAATAATGAATGTATAGATAATAAAGAATTACAAATTTTTATAAAGACTACAAATAAATATCTACTTAATAAACTTTCTATATTAAGGAATAAATTTTTATGTAAAGAAAAAAATAATAAATCTATAAAAAAAAGAGTACTTGAAAATAAAGAAAATATTCCCCAGAATACAAATATACTTCAACAAAAAGAAAATAGTGAAAATTGACAAAATTTAGAAGTAGATAAGCAGATTTTAGAACAAAAAGAAGATAAAAAGGAAATTAAAAAAGAAAAAGAAATAACTAAACCAAAAACACCTGTACAAATATTTAGAGAAAAAATTTTAAACAATAAGAACTTAGAAAGATATTTTGAATTATTCTATAGTATAGAAAACTTCTTTTATTTTAGAAATAAGTTTTATCATAGTAAAATTACTATAATTGATTTTGATGAACAGATGTTAAATTGAAAATCCTTTGAATATTATAAAAATAAATTAGAAAAATTATTAGAAGTTGATGATAATTTTCAAAGAAGTAAAAACAAATTTATTGAATTAGAAATGTGGAATACAAAAACTCATTCATTGAGTATAAAAATATTTGCACTTGAATATAGTATTAATTATTTAATTAATAATTTAAATCAAGATCCGATAGAAGTTTATCTTGCTTATGATTGAATTAGTAAGAGAAAAAAATGAAATAACTTTAAGAAATTATGGAATACTATCAGAGAATATAAAAAGAAATTAATATGAATTGATAATAGTGTATTTGATGATGACAAGTTTAGAATTATATTTGCTAGAGAGTGAAAAAGTATAAATATTAAAATGCTTAAGAAATGAAAAGAAAATAATCTAAATAACAAATTAGATAACGAAATTTAATAGTTATGTTTAATTTCATAACTATTTTTTTAAAATGAAAATATTATCTAGTTTTGATACAAAAAAGGATGAAAAAGTCTTAAAAGAAGTATTAGAAGAATTTGGAGATAAACATGCATTTATGCTTAAAAGACATCGGTTATATTTAATGTGAATGTTCTTTTATGCTATTTTAATGTTTATGATTTTAGCTTTATTAATATACGTTTTATACCAAATTTTAGACACTGTATCTTTTGGAATTATTGTTAGTTTAAATTTAATGTGAGTTTGATGATGGTTAATATTAACTTTTTATCAATTATATAAGTATTTAAAAAATTATAAGTTCATACTAAAAGAAATATCAGAAAAAGATTTGGAAGATGGTATATTAGAAACTTATTTAAAGTTATCATTTTTTCTTTTCTTTTTCCAAATAGCTGTTATAATCTTAACAACAATACTTGCTGTATATAATAATAATTGAGATATAACAAATGTATTTTTAAATATAATACAAGTTATACTATCATTATGATTTTTATATTTCATTCGGAAAATTATATATATTTTAATAAATTTTGAGATGGATTTTGTTATTATAGCACCAGATCATATTTCAACTTATAATCAGAGTTGAATATTTAAAAGAGAGAGCAAAACAATATGAGTTGATAAAATTAAAAGTATTCAAGCAAATAAGAAAGGTTTAATAAGAAGTATATTTGATTTTGGTGAAGTTATTATATTAACAGAAGGTGATGAAGTTGGAAGAGGTGAAATAAGGTTAAAGTTTATACCAAAACCTGATACAATTAG
>JALUWO010000026.1 GCA_027019405.1 Candidatus Altimarinota bacterium
ATAAAATACTAACAAAGTAATATATAAGTAAATTTCTTAACTGTGAATTTTGTATATTAAGATATATATCTTGAAATGAAGAAAAATCAAATTCTTCTTGGAAAAACTTTTTCAAAAAAATCAGCATTTCCTCTTCTTTTTCTATCTTATCCTCATATTTTATATATCATAATTTATCTAAAATTTGATCCTTTATATCAATTTGATAATGTTCTAATATATATTCTCTATAATCTCTTTCTAATTTTAATTTTTCTCTTTGTAGAATTTCATTTTTAACATCTTCTGTTTCATCTAATAATCATGCATTTTTAAGAAAATTATATTTAACAAATTCTTTAGCTTTTTCTATTTTTTCTTGAGATAAAAAGTCATTTTCAAATTGTTCAACTAATTTTACCTTTAATTTTTCTTTAAAAGAATTTAAGTTATCTATTGAATTAAAAAAACCATTTACAAAATTATTATCCAAAAACCTATCTGATATATTTAAAAATCATTTATGTTCTAATTTTCATTTTTTAAGTCATACTTTTTCTAGATAATTTTTGTCTAAAAAACTTTGTGGTAATAATTTTAAATTTAATAATTTGTCTAAAAGAAACTTACTATTTTCTTCTTTTAAGTATAGTTTAATACTGTCTTCAAATTTATTATCTACCTTTAATAAATAGTCTATATAAGATAAAACAGTTTCAAATATTACTCAATCAGTAATTCAAAAATATTCTTTTAAATATACAGATAATGACCCTTCTTGTTTAATTTTCTTTTTTATTTCATTAATTAATGACATCTTCTTAAATAAGAAACTAAAATATTTATTTTATACTATTAAATTTAATCAATTAATTTTCTTTCTTTTAAAACATATAAAACATATTGTTATATCCTCAGTTTTCCAAAATCAAAGGTTTAGACATCCCATTATCTATATTGTAAATATAACATTTATTATCATTTAGTTTACATACTATTTCTAGATTACTAGTTTTTATAAATCAAATATCCAACTTATATAAAGGATAAATAATGTATTTTTCATTTCTTTTTTTTATATTCAGAAAACAAATTTTATCATTACTATTACACAAATTTCAATAAAAATTAAATTTAGTTATAGCTTTTTTAATAAAAAAACTGTCAAAGAACTTAATATCAACTCAGTTTTTATTGTTTTCAAAATTAAACGATAATCATCAAAATGTTTTCTCAATTTTATGAGTAGTTATCTTTAATTGTGGATAAATTTTATTTTTAAAATTAGTAATGATTTTTGAGTTAATATTATTTACGCTTTGTGGTAATAAAACAAAAAAATATACACTTCAAAATATATAAAAGGTAATTAATATTATAACTAATCATAATTTAGTGAGTGTTTTCATTAAGTTTTAGATATTTAATAAATAATTAATAACTTCATTAGTTGATTTGCTATGCTTATGCTGATTAATATAATCTAGTACTTTTGTTTTTTTAATTTTATCTGCATATGCTAATCTCTCAAGTTTTGATTTACCCCAAATATCTTTCCATTTAGGATCTAAATCATTAACAAAGGCTTTTCTACCTAAACTTAATGCACTTGCTAATGTTGTGTTTCATCCTACAAAAGGATCAACAATTAAATCTCAAGGTTTTGTTAATAAAGCTATTAAAAACTCAATCAGAAATAATGGCTTTTGAGTTGGATGTCTTTCAATATTTCCTTGTTTTCTTGGTATAGCAACATCAATAACATCTTTAAACATTCACAATTCCCAATTAAACTCTTCTACCTTTGCTTTTCACTTTGTTAACCATACTGCTACTTCAGCAGTAGTCATAGGTGATATTTTTCTAGCCATTGGAACAGGATTAACTTTTCTTATCACAAAAATTTGTCTAACCTTAAATCATAAGCTTTCTCAATAATCTTGAATATAATTAATATCTCTTTTATCACAAAACATAACAAGATGTTTATTGTCTTTAAGTATTCTATGAAAATGGTCTATAATTTTATATAACCATTTTCTAAATTCATCTTTATTTTCCCAAACCCTGTCCCATTCAGTATCCTTTTTAAAATCAATATGATTTCATTTAAATTTCATTTTATTGCTTCTTCTTATTATACTCATTTCTTCATTAATAAAATAGGGTGGGTCTGTTAGAACTAAATCTACACTATTATTATCAATTGTTTTTAAGAAATCTAGTGCATCCTTTGTTTCAAATTTATACAAACTTTCTAAATTATCTGTTGTATCAAAAAGTTGTTGCATTTATATTGTTAGTTATCTTCTAAATAAATAATATCTCAATTGTCTTTAAATCATTTTTGCATCCACAACACTCATATTGGAAATCAACGTGGAAATCAAACCTGATTTCAAGTATATGGTAGTATCCATATTTTTTTAAAACCTCACCATTCATACAGGTTTTTAATTCTTCTCAAACTTGTAAAAGCTTTTGATAATGGTACTAAAAATACAATGTTATTTGCTAATTTCATACTATGATACAAGAAATCTTCATAAATTGAATATGGTGGATTAGTTATAATCCAATCTACTTTTTTATTATACTCAAAGAAATCTCTTCATTTTTCAATTTCACACCAATCAATATTTTTATATTCTTCTTTTAAAATATCATAAAAAGCACTTCATCATATACAAGGCTCCAATATTTTATCTGTCTGTTTAATATAAGACTTGATTAAATTAAGAGTTAGTTCTGCAATATTTTTAGGAGTATAAACAATATCCTCTGTTGTTTTCTTATATTTTCTTGCTCTTTTAAGATTATACATTTTTTAATATTAATATTTTCTAAATATTTTCTATAATAGCTAAATACTCAAATTTATTTTCATTATCTTTCATAATATACTTTCTTATATCATGTTGCATTAGATATCTATCATTCCAATCAAATTTTATACCTTCCATTTTAACTTGGTATTCATCTTCATATAATTGAGCCATATTAGTACTATCAGGCTCATATTGTTTTTTTACCTTGAATAACCAGCTCATTTTCATTGGTATTCTATCACTATTTTTAACAGATATAAACATATCTATTAAACTTTCATCAGAGATATTATTACTATTTTTAAAATCTACCAATCTTTTTTGTTCTTTCTCATATGCTATCTTGTCCCTAAAATCTATTTTATTATCTAATCATCACTCTAAGTATTCCATTATTTTCTTTTTGCTAGTTAGTTTATATTTTTTCACTATATATTTAATAAAATAAAAGAACCATAAATCCATATATGATTGTACATAGACATCTTTCATCTGCTCTCTTGTTACATATCATTCATCTAATCAATTAAATTTAATATTTGAAACTATCTTAATTTTCTTATCTTTTTTGTTAAAATTATGCCATGAGAAACTACCTACATTATCTAAAGGAAAATTTAACCATCTTTGTAAATATGCCTCATCCCTTACTAATTTTTCAGATTTTCATACTGTCACCATTTTTCATATTAAACCCATAAGTTGTCATGGTGAAAGAAACTTGTATTTTCTTAATAAATCATTTTTAAAATTAGGTAAAAATATAATAGGTCTATTATTTTTTTTCACCTTTAACTGATTTGGAGTTTTAATATAGGTTAAGTCAAATCACCTTTCTTTTGAACCAAGTATTTGAATAAATAATTGTGTATCTGTATAATGTATAGCAATTAAACTTGCATCAGGAATATATTCAACAAATTTATCCAACATATCTTGTTCTGTGATATTTTCTTTAAGGAAAGTAGTAATTTTCATAATAAATACTTAGAAACTAAATCTAATCTTTTAGGTATTATGTTTAATGAATATCAATAATAATTATTTTATTTTATTTTTTCTTTTTAATAATCTCTAACATTTTACTTGTTAGTTTAATTTCATTTACCATATAATTACCAGCATACTCTAAGAATACATATCTTTTTTTCTCTCATCATTTTCAATTATTATTTAGTAAATCAATAAAATAATCTATATATAATAGTGTATTTACTACATAATCTGGTAATGTTCAAGAACTTTCATCTATTTTTCATAATAATAAGTTTTTATAAGAATTTATATCATCCTTCTTAAAAAACATCTTGATATTTATGTTTTCTAATATCTCCTTACCCATTTTAGTTATATCTTCTATTGATTGTGTAAGCATAACAATACTAGTTCTCCTGTTTCTCACAGTTCTTATATCTTTATCTAATTTTTGTAATAGTCTTTTATCATTTAACAAAATATGTG
>JALUWO010000027.1 GCA_027019405.1 Candidatus Altimarinota bacterium
TTTCAGGGGTTTGTGTGATAATGGATGGGGTTGCTCCTTCTATAATGGTTTTATCGTTTGATTCAATGGTTGTTTTATCGTTGGATTCTATTATGGTTTTATCGTTCATTTGGGGTTGCTCTTTGTATATTTACTTTCAATTTTACATAAGAAGATAGTTTTATCGTATCTGCTTCTCTTAGTTTATATTTTTTCTTGGGTTTTATTTGAGAATCATTTATGAATGTTCCATTTGTGCTGTTTAAATCTTCTATATAAACCGATCCGTTTTCAAAGATTATTTTTGCATGATTTCTTGATATATGTTCATTAGTTAAATATTTACTCCCAAAAGCTTTTCTTCCAATAGTTTCATCTTTATCTAAAGAGAGTGTAAAATTATCATGCATAAGTTTTAAAATTAGATTATTTTCTTCTTGTGGTTCTATGGTGGAGATATCAGTCATACAATTGCTACATATGACCGCATTTGGTTCATTTTTTGTTTGGCAAACTGGACATATTTTATAGCTCATTGATTACCTTTTGATATGGTATACCTATGATATGGTGCTTTGTTTTTTGCAAAGTTTTTGATTTTTCTCTTTTTGCATAATTTTCATAGAGATTTTGCATTTTATCATTTAGTATGATCATTTCTTGATTATTTGAGCCTTTGTATTGGTAAAGTGATTCATTTCCTTCTTTAAAAGGATTGCAAACGATAGCATCTATGTAGTTTAAATGATTTGAAAATATAGAAAAAATTTGTTGTTTTGAGTAGCCGGTATATAGTAGAATATCTTTTTTAAAATTTCTTATAGATTTCAAAAGTTTTAACAATTCTTCACTTTGATCAAACGGCTCTCCACCTGATATAGTAATATTTTCGCATTTTATGGAGTTTATAGTTTTTGATAGCACATCTATATCCATCTTTTTACCTTGATCAAAATCCCAAGTATGCTTTGACATACATCCTTTACATCTTATGGAACATCCCTGCAACCATAAGCCTATCCTTATCTTTGGTCCTAAAACAAATACTGGATAATGCAGTAAATTTATACCAATAACTCCCATCTCTCTTCTTTAAAATTTATATCTTTTATAATAATTGTATCATTTTCTTTTGGAAAAAGTTTAAACAGCAGGTTGGATAGTGGATTGATAAATACTTCTTCAATTTTATTGCCAACTCCTCTACCTCCCATACTTAGATCACAAATAATTTCTTCTATAACTTTTTCATAAGCCAAAGGTGATAGTTCAATCTCTACTTTGTATTCATCTTTTACCTTTTCTATGATGGAGTTTATCATTTTATCTGCTATATTGGTTGCAGAATCTTTTCTGATAAAATCAAATACAACTATATTTTCACCTATCCTATTTAATATCTCAGGTCTTGCTATTTTATACTTGAAAAAGTCCTCTATAGAACTTAAGACATTTTTTTCTATCTCTTCGTATGGTTGATCTTGAGATACTCTTTGAACTTTTGTACCATCAGTGAGTTGCTCATATATTCCTAAATTTGAAGTAAAAATGATAAGGGTTTCTGAAAGATAGACTGTATCTCCTTTTCCAGATGTAATCCTGCCGTCATCCAAAATCTGTAAAAATATATCAAGTATTTTCGGATGAGCTTTTTCTATCTCATCAAACAGAATAACTGAAAAAGGATTTTGCTTGACACTATTTACCAACTCTCCTCCAACTTCATAACCGACATATCCAGGAGGTGAACCAAGCAATCTTTGGTCTGAATGCTCATGGGCAAATTCTGACATATCAAATCTAATATAACTGTTTTCATTTCCAAATATAAGTTTTGTGATACTCTTTGCAAGCTCTGTTTTACCAACTCCAGTAGGTCCTGCAAAAAATAGTGCACCTTTTGGTCTTTGAGAATATTTAGAGTATTGAGAACCTGAAAGATTGAAAAAAGCTCTTCTTAAAATGGTTGCTGATTTGTTGATCGCTTTTTCTTGTCCAATAACTTGGGATGCCAATAAATCTTCTGCATTTAAAAGCTTATCTCTATCTATCTTAGCCCAAGGATTATCGCTAACTCCAACTTTATATCTTCTTATAGCTTCTGCTATTTGAGTAGAGGAGAGTTCTTCTTTTTTAGCTAGGGCTACGATATTTAGTATCTCTCTTCCATACATCGAATGTGTTTGTTCGCATAGTGTTTCTATAACTTCATTTTTCTTAGGCTCATTCAAATCACTATAATCTTCAAAAACTTTCATAATAGACTTAGAAAGCCATCTTCTCATCTCAATATCTGGTTTTGGGATAGGGATAGTTCTTATTTTTGGATTGGATTGGATATACCAGTATGGAACATCCTCTTCTTTATCAAATAAAAAGATACAATTGTTATATAATGGCATTTTATCGTTAACTTTTACAGGAGTTGATTCAAGAGATAGTTTGAATGTATTAAATAAAAAATCATTCAAATCATTTCCCATTGACAAATCTTTTATCCTTGAAGAAAAGTTTATCATTACTGAGGAGTTAAACTCTTTTATAGCGGATAATTTTTTTATAAGATCAAAGACATTATTTAAAGGCAAAACTTTCATCTTTTTATTTTCAAATTTAAACCCTACTTTATTCAATAAAGCTTCATCACCCTTTAAAAGCAAAAAACCTTCAAGCGGTTCAAATATCAAAACAACTTCATAACCAACTTCATTTAAAATTTCATTCATATAATCTTTTAAAGATTTGGATAAATAACCAATTTTTTTATCATAATATGGATAAAAATCATAAATATTACCATACAACAAAAACTGTTGTTGAACTGGTATAAATCTAATAAGCTCTTTACTCCATTTAGGAAGTTTCTCTGTATTGATCATTAATTTCCCTTGTGATTTTAAACTATTTTACCAAAAATATGTTGAAATATAGTTTTTTATATTTTTTCAAGCTATCTACTTTTTTATCAGTTTTAAAAACCATTATCAAACCTCATGCAAATAAACCTTAAGCTTTCTTCCAATCTTAGGATGCTTTAGTTTCTTTATAGCACTACTTTCTATCTGCCTTACTCTTTCTCTTGTAACTTGTAAAACTGCACCTATCTCTTCAAGGGTAAATTCACATGCAAAAAGAGGCAACTTTTCTAACTTTTTATTTACACAGTGGATATCACCATTGCATTTTAAAAGTTCTTGCATTACACTATCTCTTTCAACCATTTGTAACCTCCTGGTTTTGTGATATTTTTCTAAAAAGTTTCAATACTTCTCTTACATACTGGGATATACCCATATCTTGCTCTTTTGCTGCTTTAGTTAGATACTCTTTTTCTTCATCTGTTAGAAGTATGGTAACTTTTTGGGTTACTCTTTTTTCTTTTGGGATTTGCGGTCTGCCTCTTTGTTTTTGCATGTTAATCCTTGTAGCATATTTCATTTTAGAAGATTATAACTAAACTCTTTGTTTTTTATCCGATATAAAATCTGTTTTTACCTCCTCCTTGAAACAATATCTCTAAGTTTTCTAATCTCCCTTGAGAGTTCACCATCTTTTCTTGCTTCATCCATAACTTTCAAGTATTGCTTTGGTGTATATTTTGAATGGGTTGAATATCTACCAAAGTATAAGCATAGTTTTTCCTGTAAAGTTATCTTTTTCATATATCCCCCTCCTATATGTTATATTGCAATTTAAAAACTACAACACTCTCCTTCACACTTATATTTCTACATTTTATATACAAGGACAAAACTCTTCATCATTTTCCATCATTTCTTCCAAGTACTTTTCCATCATTTGCTCTTGCTCATACATCTCAAACTCATATTTTCTCATCTCCTCCTCTTGAATTTGCATCTGCATCTCAAGTTTTTGCATCTGCTCTTCAATATCTACATTGTAAAGATCTTGAAGATGCTCAAAGTCATCCATACACTCTTCGTCACTTAGATATACTCCTTCATACTCTGTATACATTTTGTACCTCCTGTAAGTTTTATTGTTGTTATTATCGGATTTTTAATAGACATAAAATGTCCATTTAAAATAAAATATTTAATTTTAGGTATTTTTTTTAAAATTTAAATAGTTCCAGCCAAAAATTCAGATGTATCTGTGAAAGCAATGATATTTATAAAGTCTTTATTGTCAAAAGAAGCTATAAAATCAATATCTGGCATAATTTTTACATTTTTAAGCTCTTTTATAGTGGAAGTTAAATCTTCATAAATTTCTGGAAAATCAG
>JALUWO010000028.1 GCA_027019405.1 Candidatus Altimarinota bacterium
TGAATAATTTTAAAGCTATAGGCTATCATGGAACAGATGACAAAGATTTAAAAATAGACTATAACTTACCTGAAAATGATGTTTTTTTAGGTCGGGGTTTTTATATTTGGAGAGATAGTTATGAGAGAGCTAAGAGTTGGAAAAATTCAAAATATATCTATGAAGTAGAAGTGAGTTGTCTAAAAAGTGAAATGTTGAACTTTACTTCAGAAGCTTGGAATAATGAGTTAGATATAATGAAGCTGTATCTAAGATATTTCAAGCCTAAAAGTATTTACTTTGGAGAGTTTATTGATTTTTTGATCGATGAGATGGATGTGGATATAAAACTTGTTACTATTATGGATTTGAAAAATAGACAAACTAAAATACATATACAAGACCCGAAAGAAGAAAGTAATAAAACTATTTTTTCATATGGAGATATACAAATGTGTGTAAAAAACAATAGTGTATTAAGCAAAGATATTCAAAAGGTCAGTGATGAAAGTTAAAGAGTTTTTAAAGACTTTGAACTCTACTTTATTAGTGAAGATTGAGGAATTAAGTAGTAGATTAAACAATATGAGAGATTATAAAAACTATAAAGATTTTGAAGATATTGTATATGGCAATATGATACATCAAATTAAAGATTTTATTAAGCCTGTAACAAAAGATATACCTACTTTTATGAGAAAAGGACTAAAATGAAGACAGTTTTGTTTTATAGTTTTAAAGGTGGAGTAGGAAGAACACAAACACTTTTAAATGTAGCGAAATATTTAACTCAAAATTTAAATAAAAAAATTTGTATGGTTGATTTTGATATATATGCTCCTGGTCTTAGTTATTTGTCAAAATATGGTAAAAATGAAAATCAGGAGTTTTTCTTAAAATATTTAGTTGATCTGTTTGAAGAAAATGAAAAAAAAGATATTTTTGCAGATAAAATAGCCGATAATTTATCTTTAATACCTGCTTATAATATGCAAAGTATTAAACCATATCATAAATTATTGACTGATTTATCTCAATTTTTATACAGCATAAAAGATTCGGCAGACAAAGAAGTTGATAACTTATCTACAGTTGCTGATAATATTTTTAATATTATCAAACAAGATATAGAATCTACAGGAGAGTATGATTATATATTTTTTGATGCAAGAACAGGAATAACAGAAGTAAGCGATATATTATTTTCACAAGATTTAGATTTGAAAATTATAGTTTCTTCGTATAATAATCAAAATATAAATGGAACAAATGAAATTTTAAATATTTTACCAAAAACAAAGGTAAAAAAACATAATGTTTTACGAGTATTGTCTCCAAAACCAGTAGAAAATAGAGAAATTTTAAGAGAAATATATATCAATGCTAATCTTGACAATAATTTAGATTTAAGAGATAAATTTGATTGGAATGGAACTTTAGAGGTTCATTATGAAAATGAAGTAGTAGTAAATGATGCTGATGTATGGGATATAGTTAAAGATAAAAAAGATAATGATTATAAAAATGATATTATTGAAATGGCTGAGAAAATTAATAATATATTAGGTAATGAATTAGTATTATGAAATACAAAGAATTATTAACACATCTTTTAAATATAGATAATTTAGAGTATAATTTTTGCATAAGTGAAAGTGAAGCAAAAAAGTATTATAAATATAATAAGAATGATGTATTAAGTGCCTTAGCATTTGTTCCAGTTAAATATAGCGAAAAAAAGCGAATTTTTGACTCATTGCTAAACAGTGAAATAAAACAAACAATACAATTAGTATCTAATATAGAACGAGTAAATGACCATTTTATATCAAATGATAAAAATCAGTCTAAAAAAATAGAAGAGTATATAGATTATTTATATGATTGGATGTTGGTAATTACAAATAATAATATTACTTTACAAACAGTAAAATTTATAAAAAATAGAGTAAAAACAGTAAACTATCTTTTTTGGTTTTTTTTAGTAAAAAAAATATATGGTCAAAAAAAATATGAAGAGTATATATATCTTGTAAAATATATAAAAAAAGAGTATATAAAAAGAGATAATTTTTTGTATAGTGAATTGTCATTTTATGAGCTTATATCTCTAAAAAAAAGTGTTGATTATATCAGTGATAGCAAATCAAGAAGTAAGATTTGTAAATTTGTCAAAGAGATTACATTTGATGACTATGAAAAAATCATTACTAGATTTGAGTGCGCATTGTTTGATAGCAATAAAGACAAGTTTAATAGAATATTTTATAAGCATCATTCAAAAATATTGAATTGGAATATTGTGAGTATATTAAATTTGTATGAATTGGCTATATATTTGAATGACGATAAGATTATGCAAGAGATATATATAATCTTAAAAATAAAAGATATAGCGTTATATAAAGGTGAATATGAATATGATAATTTTATGTTTTTAGAAGCTGTTAGGATGAACAATATGAAAGAGATATATTATTATAAAAATAAGATGAAGAATAGATTTGATTTTAGGCATTTTGAATGGTTTAGAAGGGGTTAAAATGTTAGAAAAAAAATCTGTTGATAGTATAAGACCCTTAAAAAGTATTTATTTTAATATTTTTAAAAGTCTTTTTATTGCATACATATTTTTCATACTTTATATGCTTACTTATACCGGAATACTCTTAACTTCAATCTATTTTATATATGCAAGTTTTATTTTATTTTTAGTATTTATAACAATAAAATATATAAATTCAATATTTATAAATACTACTATGTTTTTATGGTTTATCGGTTATGTACTATCAGTACCTATTATGTATGCTAATATTGAACTTTATGATGTAACTGGATGGAGGGCAGTCGGTTTATTTGATTTTTCTTCATCAGAAATAATTCAAATATTTTTTATAATAAGTCTATATTTTATTTTTTATCTTTTATCAGCATTAATATTAGATAGACTAATAATTTCTAAATATTACTTAACTAGAAAAGAAAATCATAAAATGGTTTTAGTAAAAAATAATAGCTTAAAAATTATAATTTTCTCTCTAATAGTAATGCTTCAATTTCCATTATCAACATTCATGTTTCAGCATAAAGTAGGTATTGTTGGGGTTATTCCTGAAAATTTGCCATATCATTTAGCAGGAATATTATATTATTATAGGTTATTTATATATCCTATAATATCGTTTTTACTTGTGTACTTTACATTAGAAAAAAAATATTCATTAATCATTGTATTATTTATATTTTTAGAGGTATTTTATTCTGGAATAATGAGTGTTAGTCGTTCACTACTTATTATACATATAATACCAGTAATTTATTATTTTTATGTAAAAAGAAATAATATATTTCTCTTCTTTACAATTCTGTTAACACTCCTAATGTTTGCCTTAGTATCATTATCTAGGAATTATGTTTTTTTATTAAATTCATTTTCAAATATTAATATTGCAAATATTTTAAGTTCTTTAAGTGATGAACAGAATAGAATTATGGAAGTGTTTACTTCTTCTATTTTTAGTATAATAGGTAGAATAGGAGGAATTGGAGAATTTATTCCTGTATATTTTAATACACACCATATAGATTTTTTTTCAAATAGCTATATGTTTGGTAAAGTATTAGGTATTAGTTACTTTCAAAATAATTTTGATGAAGTTGGTTTATTTTATGGCATTACTTTACCTGATGACAAAGCTTACGGAATTGCATTAGATATATTTAGTCAAGTATATCTGTCTTCGCAAACCTTAGTTGGAAGTTTTTTTATAATATTTTGTTTTGTACTTTTAGGAATATTATCAGAAAAAATATTAAATATTATATTATATAATAAAATTAGTAAGAATAATTTTATTTTATTGATGACAGCAATAATTGTTTATGCTGTTCCTAATGATCATGTGAGAATATTTTATTTTAAACAAGTATATATATTATTTATCATTTATTTATCATTTAATGCTCTCATTTTAAAAAAATATAGATATAAGGTTAAGTCTTTATGAAAATTCTACTCATAGCAGATTGGCACGGAGAAATTTATGCACAAGCATTTTTTAATAGATTTAAAATCTTAGGCTATGATACTTATAAATTCTCTTGGAAAGAGTATTTCTATCATTATCAGTATGCTAACAGATATGAAACCGATGGCAATAAATTAAAATCACTATATTATAGATTTCAAAATAAATTTTTAATCGGTCCAGCACTTTGGAAGATTAAT
>JALUWO010000029.1 GCA_027019405.1 Candidatus Altimarinota bacterium
TTGTTTAGCACCAAGAGCCATTAAGGCTTTTCAAAATAATTGTTTATTTTTATTGAATTCAGTTTTTTTTCCTTTATCATCAAGAGTGCTCCGGTAAATTAAAAGGTCTTCAAATTCCTTTTTTTCTACTGTGGGTAATCTTTTGAAAAGACCTGATAAAGGTTTAATAGAGTTTGTAGAGTCGGATGGGGGTCCGGCTCTATTTTTTATTATCTCCATTTTTAAAATGTTTAAATAATAAAGGATTAATAGAGTTTGTAGAATCAAAACAAAGTTAGATTTGTTTTAGGGGGTTTCAATATTGCGAAGTAAATCATTTGTATTCTTCTTTTTCTTTTTTTTTCTTTTTTTCATAGTATGCCATTTCTTCATGCCGGTCTTTAAATTCCGGTAGTTCTTCTTCCTCTTTTTTTCTAAATGTTTGTCTAAATCAAATACTTCAAATAATTTTTTGATAAACTTCTTTTTCATCTTGGAACATTCCGATATTTTCTAGGAACTTTCAAAAGTCCCAATGCTCCAAGCTGTATTTTGTTTGTCTTTTTCAGTAGTAAGGGTTAGATATGATAAAGACAAGATTTTCTATTGCTGTGTCAAATTCTTCAATACTTCAAATATCAAGGAAAGATGCAATAAGTTTTTTTAAATCATCAGACATAGTAAATTGTTTTTTATCAGGTCTTTTTTTATTCCATTTTTTTATCATAAACTTTCATCTAGTTTCTGCATCTCTCATTTTCATGATATACTCATTTTTTAAATTTGAATTATTATCAATTTTTTTTATTTTCTCTTCTTCAAATTTTTGTGGTGGTGAATTATTATTTTCATTTACATTGTCATTATCTTTTTCATTATCAATATCTATATCAGTATCATTATCGGTATTTTTCGTATTTTTCGTATTCTCTTGTTTAGAATTTTTACCACTGGTATTTTTTGTATTATTCCATCTTTTTTGTATGTTTTGTTTGTTTCTTTCACATATTTCTTTGTATTTCTCATTATCTACATCAAACTGATTTTTAAAGAAAAGAAATGCCATTTTTAAATCATCTGGAAGTTCTATTTCTTTACCATCTATTTGATACTCAAATATTGCTTTCATAAGTTTACCAAACTTTTCATCTGGTAAATTTTGTATAGGTTTATACATTCACTTATACATTATAAAACTTTTTTTCTCCATCTATTTTTTATTTAATAATTTAAAGCCTCTTTCAGTTTTGAGAGATAGGTTGTTTGCAACTTCCTTGTTGTTATCTCCTACCCCTCAAGGCTGATTACATTATAAACATATTATAAACAATTTCAAGTAAAAGTTTCATAATGTGTTCATAATATAAAATACAATGTATTGAAAAAAATATCATAATATGTATTATATATGTATATAATATGTTTATTTTTTATACAATTAAATAATGCCAGCATCTGTAAAAATAAGTAATAAAATAATTAAGAGTTTAGAAAAATATCAGGAAAAAGAAGTTTTAACAGATCAAGAATTAGTTAAACAATTATGAATTGGTAGAACAACTTTTTATAATATGATAAAAAATAAAACAACATCTCATAAAACATTAAAAATGTTAAAAAATTTTCTTAAAAAACATTGATACGATATTGATTAGGCTAGCCTGCAAATAGGATAACCAAGCAAAGTTTATTTTCAAAGAAAAAGAGTTCGGAAACTGGGAAGGGGTAGAAAGATTTTATAAAATACTACATATTGTGGTATTTTTTATTTTCAAACACAATTTACTTGTCTTGAAATCAAGTCAAAATTTAGTTATAGTTAGTGTAGATTTTAGAAGTAAAAAAATAAAAAATGATTCATACAGCTGACGAAGTAGCAAAAGCTATTATTTATAATTATATTTTAAAACAAAAATCTGATCTTATTCCAGATGAGATTTTAGAATTTCCAACACAATTAAAGATACAAAAGCTTTTATATTTTGTTCAAGCTGCTTTTTTATCATTACTCAATAGACCAGCTTTTAATGAAGAAATTGAAGCTTGGCAGTATTGACCAGTAGTAAAAGAAATATATGATAAGTATAAAGATTATTGAAGAAAGGAAATAGAAATTAAAGAAGAAGAATTAGAGGAAAATTATAAGAAATTTACAGAAGAAGAAAAAGATCTTATTTCTTTTATAAATGAAAGTTTTTGAGAATATTCAGCTTCAAAACTTGTTGATATTACTCATAATCATAAACCTTGGCAAGAGGCATATAAATGAGGTTACAAATTAATTTCAAAAGATAGATTAAAAGAATATTATAAAGGTTTATTTGAGTTTGATTATGAATAATGTGAAAAAAGAAGTTTAAATTAAAACAAGAAATTAAAACTAAAAAACCATCTATAAATCCAGAAGCTAAACTAGTTATAAGTTTTATTTGTTTAAAAGAAGATTGAAAAGAACTTAAAAAGGATAATAATTCTTTGAAAGATTTAATTACTTGAATAAGACTTTTAGAAGATCAAACAGTTCAACAATTTTTAGATAAAAATAGAAGTAATTGATGATTTTCAAAGGAAAAAGAAAATCAACCAAATTACAACGATTTTAAAAAATGGACTGTAAAATTTAGAAATCATAAACAAAAAATTGTAGAGGCAGAATGTTACATAGGTAATAACTACTGACATTGTCATATTAATTCTTGAAGATCTCAAAAATTAATAAGATTGTTTTGAATTTTAAATAATTTTAAATTTTGTATAGTAAATATAGATTGGGAATGAGATAATAATCATTAATTCTCTCCTCATCTTGAAATCACAACTCAAAAGATTAAGACACCATTACTACACTTATGGTGTTTTTTTATATTTTAATATCATTAGCAATGAAAAAATTGTTATGAATTGTCCTTATTGCTTGAGTTTTCTCAATTACTCTAGCACAACCTTTATTCCATTTTTCTACTCATGTAGTTAAAATGTATGACGGAGATACTGTTCGGGTTCAACAAAATCTATCATGAAAAGTTGTTGATACAAAAATCAGAACTTTATGAATGGATACTCCTGAACTTTACCACACTTGAATTGTTGTAAAAGACTACAAATTCTATTGATGTTGAAAACAAGCAAAAGATGTTGCAGCAAAATTTTTACTTAATAAAACTGTAAAAGTTTATTCTGACACTCTTGCAAAAAACACAGGAAAATATCATAGACTTTTAAGATATATCTATGTTCCACTACCTTACAAAGGTAAAACTATCTATCTTCCTTATGGAGCAATTATGATCTATTTAGGTTATGCAAAAGTTTATGAGTATGAAAAATTTACTTATAAAAATCTTTACGAAAAATTGCAAAATATGGCAAAGAAGGCCCACAGATGAATTTGGTCAAACAAATGTATTCAAGAAGATAAAAAGATCAAAGAAGCTTACAAAAGATATTTGGAGCAAAAAAAACTAAAAGAATTAGAAGCACAAAAAAAGAAACTCTCTTCAATTGGGTCTGATCTATTTGACGATTTAGGACTACACACTCCAAACAACACAAAAACTGAGACTTCAAAACAAACTACACAACAAAAAACTACTACTACAAACAATCTAACTTGTCCTACTCACAGAGTTTATTGCTCACATCTTACTACTTGTGAAGAAGCAAAATTCTATCGAAAAAATTGTTGAATGTATAAACTTGATAGAGATTGAGACTGAATACCTTGTGAAAATTTATGTTGAAGTAAATAAAAGTTTTACAATAACCAAAAAATAGGGCTCCAAAACCCTATTTTTCTTTTAAAATTTTTTTAAATTTTAAGAAATATTTTGCTTTGATGATAATTCCTGCATAATTAACTTGTAAGTCCTCACATCTCACAAAAACATTTTAACATCAGTAGTATATTTTCACTTTTTTATATCTTCTAAGTTTTGCTTGTTGTATGTTATTCATAATTTTAAAGCAAGTTCTATATCTGCTATATCTTTTTCTAATTGTGTCATTATATTTTTTTTAGGAATAAATACATAAGAATATTTAAAATAAACATTATTTTTTACTAACTCTTTAAAATTACCTACTTCATACTCATTACATTTATAGCAATTATAACTATCGATAGTAAATAATTTTATTTTTCATTTATCTAACACAAAATAAATACTGTGTCCATAAGTTGGATTTCATACTTTTTTAACTCTATC
>JALUWO010000030.1 GCA_027019405.1 Candidatus Altimarinota bacterium
AGTTAGCAACAATCACAATTCTATTGTGATTTTTTGTAGGAGAACTAATTTTTATGACACCTTTAGAAATGGATCTTTTTAGATAAATTATCCTCTTTTCAAAGTCTATATCATCCCACTGCAAACCGACAAGCTCCCCAGGTCTTAGTCCTGTGGTAAAAGCAAGATATAAAAATACTTTTAGCCAACCTTGAGCATGGTTTAATATAGTAATCATCTCTTCAATACTATAAGGCTCTCGTTTTTTATGCCGTACTTGTATATTATCAGCATATTCGATCGGATTTTTGCTTATCATATCGTTTGCAACCGCTTTTTTTAAGACCATATTGAAAATATTTCTGGCTCTTCTGACCGTCGTTGTAGAATATTTTTGCAAAAGAATATTTTGCCATTTTTCTATATCAAACGGTTTTATATCTTCAAGCCTGTATGATTTAAAATATGGTATAATAAGCCTGTTTAGTTTAGAAATGTAATCTTTTTGAGTATTCGCATCTCTTTTGTAAGATGTCATCTCAATTACTTCAAAGCAAAACTTTTTAAGTTCTACTGAGTGTTTTTTTCTCTGTTGTTTTTTATCAATAAGCTGTAAAAGAACACTCCAGTAGTTCCGCCTGATCCAGTTTAAATTTTCTTTATCGGCTTCCTTACCGGTAGATAGTCTATATCTTTTGCCATCGACAACACCATACACATATATTTTATTGCCGATTACTTTGTATCCGCCACTGCCTTTCATCTTTTATATCTCCTTAAAAGTTTAAAAGCAGCTGCTTGAGATACATATATTTTACCATTTTCTTTCCAAAAGTCCACTTTAGGCTCAAAATGATTTTGCAGATACTGGGTAATAGTCTGCCTTGATTTGCCTGTAGTATCGGATATGAATGATAATGTTATTTTGTTTGGCAAAAATAAATTTAACATAGATTTAATTTCTAAAAGGTATGATTTTAGTTCCATATAATTATAATAATCATTCATTTCTGGATCCTTTTAAAGGTTCTTGACTGTGCTGTAAGCACAGGAGCTGAATTTGAATATAAGATAGATAAAATAGAGTTATTTATCTTATCCTCCAGCTCAAAACTATTGCTGAGATTTATTAAATACTTGATATTACCGATTTTATTTAGGACTGTAATTTCAAAATTAGAGAAATAATTTTGACCAGTTCTGTAGTCCCGGATGAAGCTGAGTCTCGGGTTTTTACCCTGCAAAATCTCATTTTGTAAAGTAACTTTTACATTTTTAAATTTATTTGCAAGTTTTATTGAATCGCTTATAATTTTTTTCTGTTTTTTTCTTGCAAGTTGAAAATTGTAGAGCTTACAAAAAGTCAGGAACTTTTGTAAAGGATTTTTATAGCTTAAGCTCGGATGATCCAGATTTGTTTCGATGAAATTAATAAAATCTGGAAGGTTATAGCCTTTGGTTTTGTCTGCAATTTTAAGCAAAATTATCTTGTCTAATTCTATGCCACAAACCGTTGCGATATAAATTATTAGGTCTTGACTACTCATATCGCACCTCCTTGCACTATATCTACATCTATTACATCTTTATGTACTTTTTTAGAAAACAAATAATCTACAAATTCTTTATTTTTTTGTTGTAGGCTTTTTTTTATGGTTTTATTACATCTTAATTTGTTTGTGTTTGCAGCCCATCTGTCATATGCAGCTTTAAAATTTTTGTATTGGTATCCTTTAGCTACACAAGCATTGTAAAAATATGTGTAGCTAATAGGCTTATTGTTGTTTTCAATATATTCTTTCAATTTATCTTTGTATTCTACTGATGTATTTTCTATTTCCATTTTTTTACATAAAGTAAAAGAAAAAGATTTTTTTTCTTTTATATTTTTTTTATAATTTAACTCGCTATCTCTTAACTTACTATTATACGACTCAAAAGTAGAGAGAGTATCTACTTTTGAGTAGAGAGCTCCCGACTCTTGAGTGGATAGCTCTCTACCCTCAAGCAGATAGGTAAAAGCAAATTCTGTTATGGCAAAAAATGTTTTATTCCCATCTTTTTTGCTTAAGTATTTTTTAAGTAGTCCAAGCTGGACTAATTTGTCTAATCTTCTTGCAACTACTTCATTGTTATTAATGTGCGCAAGTGGATTTTGTTCTCGTATACTCTTGTAACTTACCCAGATGTACAACTTATTGTTTATTAATTTTTTTAATACTTTTTCTGAGTTTGTAAAATTTTGTATCCAATCGAACAGAAGCCCATCAACTGCATCTACTTTTATTTTTTTTAGCTTTGCAATTTCAATCAGATTTTTTTGATTAATTGTTATGTAATTTTTCATCTTGCTCATGCCGCCACCTCATCAAAAATAAAATACCCTTGTTTAAGTCCATTTTCTTTTATATAAAAGCCTATTCTTGGGGTTTCAAGTTCTTCTTTATTCAAAATATCTAATAAATTAATCTTATATTTACTGCATAAATCTTTTAAATCTTGCAAATTAAAGTCCGGGTCGTATTTGCTACTTTCCCAAACTTTTCTTAAGGCTTGTTTAATGATTACTTTGTCTATTTTTAGCAAATTTTCAATTTCAATTTCATCATCAAGATTATAATTAGTTATTATATTATAATCCTTGAAATCGCTAAAAATAGGTGGCTGGAAGGCAAATTTGCGTTTAGTATCGTTTGCATTTTTCATATTGTTTATGAGCCTATTTCTAAACCATTTTAAGCTTTCTTTTAGGTTAGTACATCCAAAAAACTTTTTTACACCTTTTAAATTTTTCTTAAGTAAAGTTTCTTTTGTTTGGCTTAGGGCAACCTTAAAAGATGCTTCAAAATCGGCGAAAAATATTTGCTTTGCTTCACATATGTTGCTAATATCTTCTTTTAGCAGCTCTGCTATAATATCTAAATTTTTATACAGATCTTGCGTGGTCTTAAATTTTTTTGAATTTGAAATTAGAGTTAATGTGTCCATTTTTTCCTCTTTTTTTGGACACACTATTATTTTACTTACTATTAAGTTATTTTTAAGTAAAATAATAATGCATTTAAGATTTCTGTAAGCCCTTTAGATCGCCAAATCACATGAGGGCTTACAAATTTTACAATAATTATACAATATTATGTTGTAAAAATCAAGTTTTTTTCTCTATTTCACAAAATATATGGTAAAAAGGAAAAAAATGTCGATCAATAATAGAATTGAAAAGATTAGAGAAGATTTAGGAGTTACAAAAACTGAATTTGCAAAAAAAATTGGTATTTCTCAACAGGTATATTCAAATTATTCAAATGGAAGAGATATTCCATCTTCTGTATTACAACAAATTTGTAAACTTTCGGGTGTAGATGCAAACTATCTCCTTTTAGGTGAAGAAGCTCAACGATCTGATACATTAACAATACCTTTTCACAATACAGTTACAAAAATTAAAAATTTAAATAATAAATTAAATAATTTTTCTCTTAAGGCAATTATTGCTTTTATCTTTTTATTAGAAGAACAATCTAATATTTTAACCATCGAGGATATGATCAAAAAATTAAATGAGTCATATCCTAATATTGTAAAAATAAAGCTTAGCATCAAAAATCCTGAGTTTTCTACAAAATCAGATAAGAATTCACTTATCAAAGATATTGAATATTTTTTGGATGACGAAGATGTGGCTACTATTTTTATGAACAAGGAATATTATTTAAAATTTCTTAACCATCTAAAATCGCGAAAAAGATGGTAATATCTAATCTATTTTTGATAAAAAGTCCTATATTTTAGTAGATACTTAGAAATAACCTAACATTATTTTTCTCTTGAATGTATTTTTTATTTTTATAAAAAATACACAATAGATAGGTTTTGAAAAAAGAGCCCTAAAGCCCTTTTCTTTTGCAATATCTGTAAAACCCATTGTATGTTGCACCATATGAAGGTAATTTATTCTTTATTATTTTAAAAACTGAAGATATAGATAAATCTAATTTTCTCAACTCTTTAATTTCATTAAAATGATAATCAAAAATACTACTTCTATTGTTGTTTTGTAACACACCTGTCTCATTATTCTTATTGCATCCAATTTTCAAACTCTTCTCTCTCATTTCTTTCTCCTGTATTTTTTTCAAGTTCTTTTTCATCTCTGATTTCCTCATTCAAATTGTATTCC
>JALUWO010000031.1 GCA_027019405.1 Candidatus Altimarinota bacterium
AATTATCCAAAGCTTATGTTGAGCTTTCAAGACTTAAATATGGTAGAGATAAAGACTTTGTAAGTAAAGAAATAGAATATAGAATTTGAATAACATAAAAACTCTAGTTTAAAACTAGAGTTTTTATATTCAACATTTTTATATTACTTAATTAACAAAAATCAAATAATTTACAAAAAAACTAAATTATGATAGAATATAAAAAATATTAAATTATAAAACTTTAAAATGTCAGAAACTCAAAAATTAAAAGAAGAAAATCAATTTTTAAAACAAAAAATATTTGAATTGCAAGAAAAGTTAAAAATTGCTGAATTTTGGATGACAAAAGAAGTTAAAGAATCAGTTAAAAAAATTTCAAAAAGAAAAATAAATAAAATGACTTGCTCTACTAGAGATAAGTTTATGCAAGAAAATAATGAAGAAATAATAGCATCAAAAATACAAAAATATTTCTGAGATTATATTTTAATGAACTTAAGTAGTAATATAACAAATAATATAATAAGTTGAGAGATAGCTTACTATAACCTAAGACAAAATCCAAATTTTGATGGTTTTTGAGTAATAAGTTCCTACCATAAAGCACTTGATGCTATAGTAGAACAAATAATAACAAAATGATTTAGAAAATTTGCAAAGAAAAACTGACAAACAATTTTAAGAAAAAATGATTCTCTTGAAAAAACTCTAAATCTTGTAGTAAATAAGTGATATATATTAAGCATATGAAGACTTTATCATATACTAAGTAATATAAAAAATGATAAACAATTATTTGATTATTGAAAAACTTTTAAAGATTATTTAGATAAATATAGTGAACTTAAAAATATATTATTAAATGACAATTTTTTAGAAATTTTTAAAAAACTTATAGACAGTGAAATACTTTGAAAAAAAAGACATTCATGAAGTATTAGTTTTATAGAAACAAGAAAAGCTAGAAAATTATTAATTTGAGATTTCAAAGATAAAAATTCTTTAATATATAATATGGTAAAATATTGGGATTTAGAATATTAAACAATAAATAACAAAAATAGCAACTATATTTTTTTACTTATCTTGTCATTTTATATATTTAAGTATAATTAATATAATTAATTTTTTATAAAACTTAAAAATGAAAAATATATTAAATATACTAATATTAATTCCTTTGTTAATATATATATTATTATTACTTATAAATAAAGACTTATTATTAACAACTCAGGAAGTTAATATATTTTGGTTATATAAAGCAAATATTCAATTTGTATTATATATAAGTATATTTTTTATACTATATTTACTTTTATTATGGTGATTATTTAAATTTTCAAATTTATTTGCTGACTATAAAAATAAAAAATTAAATGATGAAATATTAAAATTAAAATCTCAACTAACAGATCAAACACCAGAACTTATAGAATGAATACAAAAAATTCTTGATGAAAAATTAGAGGAATTTAAAAACAATGCAAATAAACAACTTGAATTAACAAAAAAAGAAAACCAAAAAGTATTATGAAATCTAGAATATGAAATAAAAACTCTAAAAGAAAAAATAGAAAAATTATCAAAATAAAAAAACTAAATTATTATTAATAATTTAGTTTTTTTATTTTTTTAAAATTCTATTATCTTTATAGTTGGAGTTACTTTATTTAAATTAATAGAATCATAAACAACTAATATTTTTTCTCATGATTTTACTAAATTTTGTTCTAATAATATCTTTTTAGCTGATTCTATATTTTCTTCATTGCTTTTTTTCTCTATAACAAAATTCTTAAGTCAAAAACATATATTTAAACTTTTTCTCACTTTTTGTGTATTTGTAAAAGCAAAAATTGGAAGATTTGGTCTAAATGCTGCTGCAGTTTTAGCAACAAATCCAGTATGAGTAAAAACAACTATTGCTTTTACTTCTAAATCCTCTGCTGTATAAATAGCATTTTTTATTAATAATTTTTTATAATTATCTTTTCATAAATCTCTTGAAAAATAATTATGTTTATAATTAATTTGGCTTTCTGTAACTTTTAAAATTCTTTTCATCTCTTTTACTGCTTGAATTGGATAATCTCAAGCTGCAGTTTCTCAAGAAAGCATAGTACAATCAGCTTTTTGCATACATGCATTAAATATATCTGTAACCTCAGCTCTAGTTGGAATAGGATTTACAATCATTGACTCAAGCATTTGAGTTGCAACTATAAAAAATTTTCAAGCATCTTTACATTTATCTGCTATAGTTTTTTGAACCATAGGAAGAGTTTCAAAAGGAATTTCTACTCATAAATCTCATCTTGCAATCATTATTCAATCACTATTTTCAATAATTTCATCTATATTTTCTAAAGCTTCTTCACTTTCAATTTTTGAAATAATTTTTATTGTTTCTCAATTATTTTCTTTTAAAAAATCTCTAAGTTCTTGAATATTTCATTTATTCCTTACAAAAGATAAAGCAATAAAATCATAATTATTTTCAATTCAAAATAATATATCTTTTTTATCTGATTTTGTTATTCAAGGAAGTCTAACTTTTGTTCATGGTAAGTTTAAATGTCTTAAACTTGTTACTTTATGAGAATTTAATGCTTCACAAATTAACTCTCATTTATTTTTTTCAATTACTTTTGCTTTTAATAATCAACTATCAATATCTACTATTGAACCAACCTCCAAATCAACAACTATATATTCATAATTACAAACAATAAGTTTCATTCATTTTTTATCTATATTATCTTCCCTATCTAAAGAAGTTAACATAAATTTTTCTCATTTCTCTAAATATACTGTCTCATCAGTTTTCTTGGTTCTTATTTCAGGCCCTTTAGTATCAAGTAACATTGATAAATTTGTTTCTCAAGATTCATTTAACTCTTTTATAGCTGTTATATTTTCCAAGAAAAAATCATAATTAACATGAGAAAAATTAAATCTTATAATATTTGCTCCAGCATCATATAAAGCTTTTAATTTATCTTTTCAAGCAGTTGCTGGTCATTGTGTTGCTATAATTTTTGTTTTTTTTAACATATATTATTTTTAAAAAATAAGGAATAAAAAAGCTTACTATTTTTGCAAGCTTTTATAATCATAAATTTACAAATTCTGTATTATCAATAGGTAATTCTCATTTTTGTTTATATACTGATACTTCTTCTGATTGTTGTCATAGAGAATTTAAAAATAAATCTTTTGATTCACCATATGGAATAACAATTTTAGCCTCAATATTTTCAAAAATCTTTGTTGCATCTTTTGATCATTTTATAATCAAAATATCTACATCTCATAAAAATTCTAATATACTTTCTTTTATCTCAAAATTATCTTCAGTAATAATAACAAGATGTTTTTGATCTATCAAAAAATTATAAAATAAATAATTATTATACTCTTTTACCTCTAATAAGATTCAAGATTTTTCATATTCTCAAGGAAAGCTTACATCATATCAATCAAGTAACACTTTATTAGATTTATAATCAAAATCTATACTTTTTTTATTTGAATCTGTAATTAATAAGCTATCACCCTTATAAAAAATATCTAACATATTTTTATTTTTTTATTATATAAAGTAAGTTCTATTTCTTTTTACAATAGAAGCCAATTCAAATTTAATATTTATATCATCAATTTTTTCTATAGGAATCCATTTATATCAAACAAACCTTTCTTCTTTTTGTACAATAGGAGTTTTATCTCAATTATATCTAACTAAAAATAAATATACATCTTTATCTATAGTTGGACTATTTGCTAAATAAGCAGCTGTAAAAGTATAATTTAATTTTGTTATAAATTTTATAACTTCTAAATCTTTTACATCTAATCAAGCCTCTTCACTTATCTCTCTTATAGCAGCATCTTTTGCAATCTCTTCTCCTTCAATATGTCATTTAGGAATAACATATTCTTCATTATTTCTAGAATTTAACCATTTTAAAAGAAGAATTTCAATTTTTCAATTGTTTTTACGATATACAATTCAACCAGAGCTTTTTTCATATTTTCTAGCCATATTTTTTATCATTGTTAAGGAAATTTCATATATAATAAACAAAAATGCTGAAAATTCAAATTCTTTTAGTCTTCATTTTTTTGTATTATAGAAATATATATGATAAAATATAAATATAAAAAATATATTACTCTAATTGAGTAAAAAACAAAAAATAAAAATAAAAATAAAAATAAAAATAAAAACATGAAAAATAAAATAGACTTCTTAGAAGAATTAAACTTAGATGAAGAAATTCTTAATTTAGAACAAATACAAACAAATAATTTAGAAAAAGAAAAAAACAAAGAAAATATAATAGATAACAATTATACATTATTAAACAAAAGTAATAATGAGATAAAAGATGAATTAGACCAATTATTAAAAGAGTCTTATAATAGTTTAGAAGAAAAAAAAGAATCAAAATTAATATCTTATACTATTTGACTTTTTAGATATTTAACAACTTCAGCATTAATATTTGCAATATTACTTTTAACTACAAACTATAGTGCTTATTATAATATAGCTAAAAGTTATATATATAAAGATCAATTAAAACAAGAACAAAATTCTCTACTTAATTCAGTAAGTGCAGCACAAATAACAAAAAAGATAAAACAAGAGAATAAAATAAAGAAAAAAATAAAAAAAGAAAAAAAAGTCATAGTTGAAAAATACTCAATAAAAAAACTTGCAACAATTGCAAATCAAAATACACCAAAATTAGATATAAATATAACACCATATGAAAATAGAATTATCATACCAAAAATAGCTAAAAATATTCCTCTTATTGACATTAAAAATCAAGAAGTAAAATGACCAAAACAACTAGAGAATATCTTTATGAAAGAATTAGCTGATTGAGTTATAAGATATCCTTGAAGTACAAAACCAGGTAGACCATGAAATACATTTGTTTTCTGACATTCATCAAACTTTCCATGGATAAAATGAGATTATAATGATGTATTTGCAACTTTAGATAATGTAAAATATTGAGATAAAGTTATAATGTATTATAATCAAAAAAAATATGTATATAAAATCACTAAAAAAAGAGTTATAAGACCTTGAGATGTTAGTATTTTAAAAAGGAAATGAAATAAAGATGAATTAACTCTTATGACATGTTGGCCAGTAGGAACAACATTAAATAGATTAATTGTATCATGAGAATTAGTTAAATAAAAAAATATTATGAGCCTATTTAGATATGAATACATAAAAACTAATAATATATTTAATAATATTTTATTAATAAAAGATTTTTCAATAATTCAGCTAATAATACTTAGCTTATTAATAGTATTTTTTATAATATCAATATATTTGATTTTTCCTACAATATATTTTTATTATAAATATATATTAAGCATAATAGAAAAAAATAGAAAAATATATTTATTAAAACAAATAGCATTTGAAAGGGAAATTGAAGAAGAAATGCAAAAAGAAATAGAACAACATTAATGTTGTTCCATTTTATTATAAAATTGAGCTATTGTTAAATTATTATCTAATAAATATTTAGCCAATTTTTCTCATACATATCTCCAATGCCATGGTTCAATATCATAAGTATCAATATCAATTCATTTTTGATAAGTATTTGTAAATCAATATTTATATGCATTATCTTTTAACCATTTATATCTACTTTTAAATACTTTAGATTTATTCCAATCATTATTTGTACTAGCAGCCCATAAATCTACAGCTAAACCAGATTGATGTTCACTATAACCTGCTTTTGCACATAAATTATCTGGACATCACCTATCTTTAATTCATTTTTGATATAAATAAGATCTATAAGCACTTACAACAATTATCTTTTTTCAAGTATCTCTATAATAATTTTTAGCCATATTATTCAAAGCTTCTTTAGCCTCTTTTCTAAGTTTTTGTACTCATCATTTTCAATCTATTATAAATTCAGTTGAAATACTAACTAAATTTTCAGGAATATATTTTTTATTATTAAATGGTACTTTTGCAGAAACAAATTTAGTCAAAGATGAATCTGTTTTTAAATCAAGATTCTTTAAAAAAATATTTTTATTTTTAATATTATTTTTCAACTTTTTAATTTCTTCAACTTTCTCTTTATTTAATAATTTATTTATATTGTTTAATCTAATATTTGTAGTTTCTTTTAATTTATAATCCCTATATAAAAAGAAAAAAATAAATAAAAATATTATAAACAACATAAATAATAAATATTTATTTTTAAGATTTATTTTATTTTTAATCATATTTTTTAAATTAAAAAAAGATAAGAAGTCTTATCTTTTAAATTATAATAATTTTAAAAAAATTATTATTTTTGTGTTTCTCAAGTAGAAGTTACAGTTTCTGTATTACCTGACATTGTTTCAGAAGCTCAAGTTTGAGTTTCAATAACTTTATTAACAGTAGGAGTAGATGTTTTTTTAACATTACTTGTTCATCCACAAGAAGCTAATGCAAATACTAATGCAGAAACTAAAGTAATACTTATTATTTGTTTTTTCATAAGAAAATTTAAATTATAAAAATAGTATGTATGATAATATGATTTTTTTTATAAAAGCAAATTTAAATATATTGACATAAAAATAAAAAAATGTTAAAATGATAAAAATTTATTTATATAATCAAAAAATATGGCAATAAAATTAAAAGATATTTATCTTTTTCAAGATATTAATATTAATCTAGCAAATAAAATCATTGATAATTCAAGAACTATAGAAATAAAAGCTTGAGAAAATATCATAAAACAAGGAGAAAAGTCAAATAACAATGCTTATATTATAAAAAATTGAATAGCAAAAGTTATAATTTGAGATAGAGTTATAAAAACTTTAAAAGCATGAGAAATTTTCTGAGAAATTGCATTAATTACAAATGAACCAAGAACTGCAACAATAAAAGCTATGACAAATATAAAATTACTACAAATAAATAAAGAGCTACTTCATAATATAATTAAAGAATTTCCAAACTGAAAAGAAATACAAAAAATAATGATGGAAAGAATTTTAGAAAATAATGAAAAATAGCAGATAAATCTGCTATTTTTTTATATTTTAATTAATTCTCAATTTAACTCATAACTATTATTTTCTAAAGTTTTTTTAGAAATTACTATTTTATTAGGAATTCATAATAAATCTGCATCAGCCATTTTTTGACCAAAACCAATTTTTCTAGAAAATCTATCATCTAAAATAATTTCATCTTTATCTAAATTTAATTTTTTTATAATTTCTTCAGCTTTCCCTAAATTCTCTTCTCAAATTATAGCTATATAATATTTAGCTGGAGCAATATTTTCTGGCCATTTTATTCAGTTTTCTGTAGCATATTTTTCAGCAACTATACCCATTGCTCTACTAACTCAAATACCATAACATCACATTTTTGGTGTTTGCATTTTATTATTTTCATCTAAGTATTCAACACCAAAAGCTTTTGTGAATTTAGTTTCAAGTGGAAAAATATTTCAAATTTCAGAAGCTTTTTCTAAATCATACTCTTTTGATTTACACTCAGCACAAATAAATCAACTTTCTTCATCAACTACTTCTTTATTATGCCCTAATCCACAAGATTTACATATATAAATATCATCTTCTCAAATATCTAACTTTACTTGAAATTCATGAGAAAATTTATCTGTAAAAGTTCATCAATCAGCTAAAGCTATTACAGTATCTTCTCAAAGACCTAACCTATCAAAAATTCTTAAATAAACATCTTTCATTCATTCATAATAATTTATGAAATCCTCATCAGAAGAATGAAAAGAATAGGCATCTTTCATCAAAAATTCTCTTCATCTTAAAATTCCTGATTTTGCTCTTTTTTCATTTCTAAATTTATTTTGAATTTGATAAACACAAGTTGGTAAATCTTTATATGATTGAATAAATTCTTTCATCAAAGGAGTAACAACTTCTTCATGAGTAGAATTTAAACCATATTCTTTATTATTAGCTGCTGGTACATGAAAAAATACATCAATACTATCCCATCTACCAGTTTTTTCCCAAAGTTCTTTTGGGCTTAAAGCTGGCATAAGAGTTTCAAAAGCTCCATAATTATCCATTTCTTCTCTAACAATTTTTTCAATTTTTCTTAAAACTCTTAATCAAAGAGTTGTATAAGTATAAACTCATGCCATTGTTTGTCTTATAAAACCAGCTTGAAGTAAAATTCAAGTTGATTTATTATCACTTCAATTTGGTATACTTTTTAATGTTTTAAAAGGAAATTTACTCAATCTAATCATTTTTTATTTTATTAAATTTTATTTTAATTATTTTATTTTTTTTAAACTGTTTATCAAGTTTACTTTAGCTCATTTAAAATTTCACTAGTTTTTTTACTATAACTTATTCCTATAAAAGGAATTTCATAAACTTGAGAAAGTATAATAGAATGCAATCTTTGAGCTAAAACTATATCAAGTTTTTTATTTCTATAAAAATCATAAGTTTCTTGCATACTTCAAGCAATTTCAATATTTTTTAATTTACTAGATATCAATTTCATCCACTTATAATCATTTGATAAAATATCTTGCTTACTAAAACTATGAGGAAGAAAAATAACTTGTCATCATTTTTTCTGAATAAATTCAATAATTTCTTTTATCATTAAAATCTCAAGTTCAGGATCTTTTGTTAAATAACCACTTCTAAAAGCAATTCATATCTTTTTATTTTCAAAATCAATTCACTTTAAATTTTTTAAACTAAAATCTTTAAATATTTTTTTTATACTAATCTTTTTATTTATTATATCCTCTATATTTCATCAATTATCAAAAAAAACTGGATCATATTTTTTCCCAACTTTTTCTATACCTAAATCTTGCAAAACTTTTAAAGAATAATTATCTCTAACTTCTATAATATCTTTTTTTCAAGAAAAAATTTTTTGAATTTTCTTAAAAGAATTCTCTCTTTTTATACTTAATCAAACTCTAAAAAAATATATTCTTTTTAGAAAAAACTTAAAAAATTTCATTCTAAAAATCCATAAATCTAAAGGATTTTTTTTATTTCATACTTCATTATCAAAAAAAAGTCATCATCCTCAAATTACAATCAAATCAGATTTAATAATAGTTAATAAAAATATAAAAAAATTTTTTATATTTTTAAATATATTTAAAGGATTTTTTATTCATATTGGAAAATACTCTTTATACTCTACTTTCTCATCTTTTAAAAAAGGATTTTTACAATCATAAGAAAAAACTACAAATCTAGGATTCTTAGATTTATATTTTTCTTTTAAGATCTTTATTTCATTTTTTAAAATCAACTCATCTCAAAGATTTTGTGCTCAAACTGATGCAAAAATAGATATTAACATAAAAATTAATTAATAAAAATATTTAATACTATTATATGAAAAAATATTTTTTTATCTATATAAATTTATAGAAAACTAAAGGCCAGAAAGCTTACTGCTATTCTGACCTGCATGATCTTAGATGTGCACTTTTATTTAGTGTGTTTTTTCTTTTCTTAAAACACCTAAGTAAATCCACTCCAATATTTCATTTTGCCCCCTTTTTTGACTCATCGATTTTTTGACAATTTTGTTTTTTTCAGAAATATGTGGCTTTAAAAGCCTTATGTCTAAGTGAACATAGCTAAGTGAATCCTGAAAGCATCGTATGGAACATCATTTCTCCCTTCTTTAATTTTTATTTGTTCTTGTTCCTTAGAACAAATACACTATAATTATTTTTAAAATTTTGTCAAAACTTTTTTGACTTTTTTATTTATTGTTTTTTAATTATTTTTTCTATAATTCAAAGCCTCTAAAATATGCTCTACTTTTATCCCTGCAACTCAATCTAAATCTGCTATAGTTCTTGCTAATTTAATAACTCTATAATAAGCCCTTGCTGATAAATTTAAAGTATTTACAGCTTGCTTTAAAACTTTAGTTGTTTCTATATCCAATTTACAAAATGTATTAATTTGTTTTGTAGTCATCTCACTATTTGATATTAAATTTGTTTGTTTAAACCTATCTTCTTGAATTTTTCTAGCTTTTTCTACTCTTGATTTAATTGTATTACTATCTTCCACATCATCATAATCATCTTTTATTTTAAAATCCTGAGTTTTCACTTTTGGAACTTCTATAAAAATATCTACTCTATCAATAAGTGGTCAAGATAATTTTGATTTATAATTTTTTATTTGATTAACACTACAAATACATTCTTTATCTGGATCAGTTAAATATCAACAAGGACAAGGATTCATAGCTCAAACTAAAGAAAATTTAGCAGGATAATTAAAGGAAGCATTTACTCTAGTAACTGTAATATTTCAATCCTCTAAAGGTTGTCTTAATACTTCTAAAACAGATTTATTAAATTCTAAAACCTCATCTAAAAATAAAACTCATCTATGAGCTAAACTTATTTCTCAAGGTTTTGCATTTCTTCATCAACCTATAATACTAACTGCTGAAGCTGTATGATGAACTGTTCTAAAAGGTCTTTTAGTTATTATTGGATTCTCATTATCAAGTAATCAAGATATAGAATAAATTTTACTTATTTCTATAGCCTCATCTATTGTTAAATCAGGAAGAATACTAGAAAATGCTTTTGAAAGCATAGTTTTTCAAGATCATGGAGGTCAAGACATAATTATATTATGACCTCAGGCTGCTGCTATTTCCAAAGCTCTTTTGGCTTGTTTTTGTCAAACTATATATTTAAAGTCAAATTTATTATTTATATCAATTAAATCTTTTTTATATTTAGAAAAATCCATTTGTTCAGAAATTTCTAATATTTTTTGTTTATTTAAAACTTTAATTAAGTCTTCTAAATTTTCTACTCAAATAACATCTATTCATGGAATAATTGATGCTTCTAAAACATTTTCTTTTGGTAAAAATATTCTCTTAAATCAATTTTGTTTTGCTCATATCACTGAAGGTAATACTCAAGAAACTTTTCTTAAAGTTCCATCTAAAGCTAACTCTCAAAGAAAAATAGAATCATTTAAATATTCATCAAAATCTATTTCTCATTTGTTATGTAAGATAGCTACTGCTATTGCTAAATCAAAACTAGGTCAAGATTTTTTTATATTTGCAGGAGCTAAATTTACAATAATTCTTGATGTTGGAAGTTTTGAATTACTTGATTTTAATGCAGACCTTAATCTTTCTTTACTTTCTTGAACTCATTGATCAGGAAGTCAAACTATAGTAAAAGCAGGAAGTCATTGATTTATATCAACTTCAACCTCTATAATATTTGACTCAAGTCAATTTACAGCTATTGAATTTATTTTGCTAATCATGTTAATATCACTTAATATATGTAAAATTCTAATATTAAATATATACTTAATATACTCAAAGTATATATTGTTTTTATATAAATCAAAATTTTTCTACAAAAAAAAGATGACAAATCATCTTTTTTAGTTTAAAATCTTTTTTATTGGTTCAAATAATATTTTAGACCATGCTTCTGTATCATATTCAGAAGAATTAATCATTTCTTCCAATTTTTCTAAACTAACAAATTCACCATTATCTAGTTCTCAATCTAATAACTCAAAATTATCATTAGAAACTTTAACTAAATAAGCAATTCAAATATGAACTTGTGAAACTTCATCACCTTCATTATTTATATATCCAATAGCTTCTACTGATTTTATATTTTTAGCAGGAATATTTAATTCTTCTTCTATTTCTCTAACCATTGAATCATTTAATGGGTTTTTTAAATTTTCATCTTCTCTTTCAATATGTCCACCTACTCAAAAAGCAATTTTATTATGCAATCTAGAATCTCCTGCATTTGAATCTGCTCATCATCTTTTATAAACAAAAATTTCATTATTTTCATTTATAACAGTAGCATATCAAATTGGTTGTTTATAATCAAAATTTACTTCAGCCTCTTTTCTAACCATATATTCATAATTTTTCAATATTTTTGATTCAAAATCAACTTCATCTTGAGAATAAAATCTAGATTCTCTAGCTATATCATCAAATAAATATTTATTAGCAATAACCATTATTTCTCTTGCCATTTTATCTTTTACAACTTGATTCATTATTTATATTTTTTAAAAATTAATATTCTCAAAGTATCTTAATAGAATTTGTAAAAAAATCTAATTCTTCTAAAGCTTTTTTTATGTTTTCATCTTTTAATTGTCATTCAAAACTTAAAAAGAAAATATAAGAGAAAGGATTCTTTAGATTTGGCATAGATTCAATTTTTGTAAGATTTACTCAATTTGTAGCAAATGCTCAAAGACATTTATAAAGACTTGCTGGTATATCTCTTGCTTCAAAAATAATACTTACTTTATTTGATTTATTTTTAAAATTTATCTTTTCATTCTTTTTAGCAACTATGAAAAATTTTGTAGTATTAGCCTCTTGGTCAGCAATATTTTCTTTTAAAATATTTAATCAATAAATCTCTCAAGCTAAACTAGAAGCTATAGTTCAGACTCATTCTAAATTATTTTCACTAATATATCTAGCTGCTGCTGCTGTATCTGAAAAATTTTGAGGCCTAATGTTATTATTTTTTAAAAAATTATGACATTGACTTAATGCTTGAGGATGAGAAAATACTTGTTTTACATTTTTTATATCAGTTTCTAAACTAAGTAAACAATGTTTTACTTCTAAATCAAATTCTCAAATTATTTTATAATCATATCTTAAAAAATAATAAAGATTTTCATGAATACTACCTGCATAACCATTCTCAACAGGTAAAACTCAAATATTTCCTGATTCAATTTCCTCCCAAACAGATAAAAAATCAACTTTTCATTCTATTTTTTCTATTTTTTTATCTAATAATTCTGATACTTTTAAAGAAGCTAAATTACTATAAGCTCATGATTCTCATTGATAATATATATTCATAAATTTTTATTTATTTTTTTATATAAAATTGACTTGCATTTTATTTTTTTTATATACAATTGCAAATCCAAAATAAAAACAAAAGGAAATATGATGTTATACTTTAAACCTATAAAAGGAGCAAGTAAAGGAATGCTTTTTTCAACAATGAAAAAAGATTCTAAAGGAAATTTTATTGTTGATGAAAATGATTTCATTACTATAACCTTACTTCAAAGACATGGAGCTATTGAAGTAAAAAAATAACATAGTAGTTAGTCAAAAGACTAACTATTTTTTTTATTAAAAATAACTTTTAAAGAAAATATAATTATAGCATTGTAAAGTCTTTTTAATCTTTTTATTTTTTTAGGTCAAGTAAATAATCTATATAACCACTCTAATCATAATATCCTAAATATTTTTGGTGCTCTTTTTTGAAATCAAATTAAATAATCAAAACTAGAACCTACTCCCAAACCTAATTTTAAATTTTTACATTTTTCCATAATATCAACAACTGATTTTTCTTGATATTTCATTCATAGAGTTGAAAAAAGTATTCTTGAATTTGAATTACAAATTTTTTCTATAATATCATCTTTTTCTTTTGGCTTATAAATAAAATAATCAAATTTTAATTTAGGAAATACTCTTTGTAAATCATTTTTAAAAGTTTTTTGTGATTCAACCTTTTTTAAATCTTTTGGGAAATATGGATCTAAAATAGTTATTTTTATTTCTTTTTCTTCAGAAAATTTTACCAATTCATTAGTTAAATCACTTCCACAAACTCTTTCTCAAAATTTTTCATATAAATATTTTCTCCTAAAGAATAAATTAAAAATATAATATGGTAACAAAATAATATTAACTATTTTTCATATTCCCCCTTCAAAATGGGGTAGGGGGGAATTTAAAATTTGCAATCAAATATAAATCCCAATTCAATCAATAGTTAAATAATCAGCTTTTTGTAAAATATCTTTGAATTCCTTATCTTTTAAAGTATTTAAAAGAATTTCTGGATTTGGAGTAAATACAATTTCTGCCTTATCTCAATGTAAAATCTGATTTTTTAAATTGTTCAAAAAATCTTTATATTTTAATTTAGAGAGCTTTATTCAAAAAATTTGCATATTTATTTTTAATTTTTAATATTGTATTAATTATATCTAGATTATATAAAATGCAAAAACTAAAAAATACAATAGTGCCCCTTGAGGGTAAAAAAATAGCAATAATATGTGACTGGATAAAAGATTGGTGAGGAGCTGAACAAGTTTTAGCTAATTTTATAGAATTTTTTCCTGAAGCAGATATTTTTACAAGTGTATTTTTTCAAGATAATAATCCTATTTTTTCAGGAAAAAAAATCACAACTAGTTTTATTCAAAAAATACCCATTTTAAATAAATCCCATAAATTAGCCTTAAATTTAAGGCCATTAGCTTTTGAAAGCTTTGATCTTAGTTCTTATGATATAGTTATAAGCTCAAGTTCTGCAGAAAGTAAATGAGTTATAACTAAACCTGAAACCTTACACATTGTTTATTGCCATACTCCAACAAGATATTTTTGGAGTCACTATCATGAATATCTAAATATGATGGAATTTGGTGGAATTCTAAATTTTATATGAAAAAAATTGGCTCCAAAAATAATTCATTCTCTTAGACAATGGGATTTTTTAGCTGCACAAAGAGCTAATTTTTTTATAGCAAATTCAAAAAATACAGCTTCAAGAATAAGTAAATATTATGATAGAAAATCAAAAGTTATTTATCCTCCTGTTAATATCTCAGAATTTAAACTAGAAGAAAATAAAGATGATTTTTATCTATATGTATGAAGATGTATTCCCTATAAAAAATTTGATTTAATAGTTGATGCTTTTAATCAAAACTGAAAAAAAATTATTTTAGTTACAAATACTGATAATAAATTATATAAAAAATTAAAAGCAAAATCAAAGTCAAATATTACTTGGAAATTAAATATTTCTAGAAAAGAAACTACTAAATTATTTGAAAAAGCAAAAGCTTTTTTATTTCCAGTAGAAGAAGATTTTTGAATTGTTCCACTTGAAGCTCAAGCTAGTTGAACTCCTGTAATAGCACTTAAAAAATGATGAGTTTTAGAAACAGTTATAGATAAAAAAACTTGAATATTTTTTGAGAAACAAACTATAAATTCTTTAAATAAAGCAATAAAAGATTTTGAAAAACTAAAATTTGATTATAAAAATATCAGAAAACATGCACAAAACTTTAATAAAAAAATATTTAAAGAAAATATACTAAATTTTATAATAGAAAAACTAGAAAATAAATAAGAGCAAACTAATATAAAGTTTGCTCTTATTTAAAATTTTTATTTAAAATCAAAGTCCTATCTATTCTCTGATCACTATCATAACAATTATATTGTTTGTAATATTTTAATAAAAAACTAAAGTATTTTTTTACTCAATCATATGATAAATCCAATTTTTTTATTGGACTTTTCAATATATAATCAAAATATTTATAATCTTTTATTTTTGAATAATTAAAATCTGATAAATCATTAATTGAACTTTTTCAAGTTCAATCTAAATTAATACTATATTTTTTTCTATCCCAAAAATCATTTATCTCTAATTTTTTAGATGAAGAATTATACTTTATTCAAGTAGGATAGTTAAAATCACTTGAAATTATTTTTAAAGTATTATCATTTCTAGTTAGTAAATCATCATCTCAATTTACAAAAAATGGAAAATATTTAGAAAAAGTACTAGAACCTGATAAAGTTAATTTTAAATAATAATTTTGATTTTTAGAAAAATCAGTTCAATCAAAATTAACTGATGTTGAAATTTTTATATTGGTTCAAGAAGAAATATTTTGATAAGAAGAAGTCTTATATTTTTTTAAAGTACCAGTAGAAGAATTACAATTTTGAATTTCTTCTTTTACTATATTTCAAGATTCTTCATAATATTTTGTATAATTACTAGAACAAGTTTTATTAGATTGAGTAGAAAAATTATTAGAAAAATTAGTTAACCAATAGGTCAAGGTATCATTTGCTCAAGTCAAATAATCAGGAGTCTTTTTCAATATTCAATTTAAAGTAAACTGAGAAGTACTATCTGGTTTAGTAATATCTGTTATTCAAGTAAATATTTTAATAGAAAAATTTTTTAAATTATTTATATTTTTATTTATTCTAAAATCTAAATTAAGTTTTCTAGAAGTTGATTTTGAAGAATATTCTAAAATCTCTCATCTTCATGAATTTGCTATAAATAATACATTAGATCAAGATAAACTTAATCAAGTAGGCTCTTTTAATCAATCCTTACTATCAAGTAATTTAAAAACCTTTTTATAATCTGAAGAAGAATTATCATTATTGTATACCAAAATTCTATTATTCCCTGTATCAGCTATATAAAGAAGTTTTTTTGTAGAATCATAAGCTAATCAAGTTGGATTATTTAAATAAGTTCAAGTTCAGGTATTTCATATTTTTCTTCAAAAAATTCATTTTTTCCCTACTAATATTTTTAAGCTATTATCAGTAATTATATGTGTTCTATAAAAAGATTTAAAATTTCAAGATTTTCAAGATAAAGTATCAATAAAACCATTATTTTTAAAAATATCTTCTCATATTTCCTCAAAAGGTAAAAAATTTTTTACAACTATATGTTTTGTAATAGTACTATCAACTCAAGCTCAAGTACAATAATATCAATCTCTATTTTCTTCTCATATAAAAGATACTCAAATACTATCAAAAGATTTATTTACTTTTAATAAAGCTGAAGTTGAAGTTATTATTTTAGGTTCTAATCTTGTATCTATTCTAGAAAATAATCATAACATTTCTTTGGAAAAATCTCTAAAATCAGCTGTATTTTTTATTACTTTATCTTGTAAAACAATATTATTTATTCATCAACTAACAAAAACTCAAACTCAAGCCATAAGAATCATGGAAATAGTAATTCATACTATAAGTTCAACTAAAGAAAATGCTTTATATTTTTTCATAATTATTTTAAAATTAAAATCCATTTATCAATAACTCCTCTTGGTAAAACATTATTTTTTGAAATAAGTTCAATATCATCTAATAAATCATCCATAAATTTATTATCTAGATTTAATTCTCAATTTTTTATAAGATTAATTATTGCATACAAAAAACTAATATACTCTTGTTTTTCCAATTTATTTTTATAAAAATATGATATCAAATTCAAATTATTTTCAAATAAATATCATTTTAACATATCTATATAAAAATTATTATTACTTTCTTGTAATTTCAATCATAAATCTATAATTTGTACTCTAGATAAAATTGTATCCAATACTTGTGCTTCTCAAGAATTAGTTAAAAAAATTATATTTTGTTTTCATGGTTCTTCAAATTGTTTTAAACTACTATTAGCTGCCTGAAGTGTAAATCTTGAAATATTTTCAATTATAAATATTTGAATTCAATATGGATTTGATACATTCATTTTTGATAAAAATTCTTTTATTTGAGAAATTTTTATTGATTCTCAATCATCTTTTAAACTAAAAATATTTATTTTAGGAATAGATAATTTTTCTAATAATTCTAAAGCAAAAGAATAAACTTTTGAATTTAATAATTCTGTATTTTCAGATACAAACAAAAAAGGAGATAAACTTTCCCCTAATTCTATTTTTTTTAAAACTTTATTTTCTATATTATTTAACATCTTTTTCTACCATATTAAATAAATCATCTACATAAGCTCACATTTCATCAACAACTTCTTGTTGTGTTTTTCAACTAAAATCATCTATACTTCAACTATCTTCTTTATCTTTTACAATAACAATATCTTTTTCTCAAGTAGAATCTGAAGTATTTATAGCATCTATAGTTCAAGTAGATTCTAATACTCATGTTAAAACTCATTTATCAACATTAGTAACAATTCAAGTATTAGTTTTTCAAGTATTTACTTCTATTTCTGATCAAGTAGAAATATCTCAAGTATTAGTCTTTTGGTTAATTGTCTGACTTTGACAAGAAGATAATCATAATATGATAAATAAAAATACTAGTTTTTTCATATAAAAAAATTATTTAAATATTTATATTATAATATAAATATTTAAATAATTTTCAAATAATTAATGATTTTTTTTATAATTAATTAAATCTTCTACCAATTTTCATGGATCATCCATATTGATTCAAAATAAACCAGCCATAATTATATCTCTATAATTTCATCTATATTCTTCTATAGTTTTTTCTGGATATTCTATATTTTTTTCTCAATCTAACATGTATTTATTATAATTAATAATATTTATTTTTATAAATTATACTATATATAATAAAAAAAGTCAAAAAACATTTGATTAAAATTAGATAAATATATATAATAATCTAGCAATTTTTTAAAAGTTAAATACAAAATATTATAATTGTATTTTTAATCTTTTAAAAAATTAGCTTATTTATGGAGGTGACTAATGTCACAAAATTTTACTGCAGAAACTCTTCAAGCAAAGGTTGTTCCTCAAATAATGGAACTTTCATCAGAATTTAAAAATAAAGCTCTTCTTTTTGAAAAAAATCACAAAAGATTACAACAATTGAAAAGCTTTAGAAGTTTAAGTTTTGATGAAGCAAAAGAAAAAGCTTTGCTTTTTCAAGAAAATCTTAAACTTAAAGAATATCTGCAAAAGCATATACAGCAATATAAAAAAAATAGACAAGAATGGGTTTTTGAACACATTGAATCTAAAAAAGCTTGTTATGCTTAATATTTTGGCCACAATTGTGGCCTTTTCTTTTGCTCTAAAAAAATAAAGATTAGCACCAAAAATAAAAAAGTGCTAAAAAAGTTTTGACTTTAAAAAAAAAATTAATATACTATATACAAGTCAATAAAAAATGACTATTGAAATAAAATTAAAATATATTAAATCTTAACTATAAAAACTATGGGAAAAATAATTTGAATAGATTTAGGTACAACAAATAGTTGTGTTGCTGTAATGGAATGAGGTGAACCAAAAGTTATTCCAAATGCAGAATGAAATAGAACTACTCCTTCAGTTGTAGCTAAGACAAAAGATGGAAGTATTATTGTTGGTACTCCTGCAAAAAGACAACAAATAACAAATCCTGCTGAAACTATTTATTCAGCTAAAAGATTTATTGGTAGAAAATATGATGAAGTAAAAGATGAAATTAAAAATGTTCCTTTTGAAGTTGTAAAAGGTAAAAATGGAGAAGCTTTAATAAAGTTTGATGGTAAAGAAGTTAGACCAGAAGAAATTTCAGCTCATGTTTTAATGAAACTTAAAGAAGATGCTGAAAAATTCTTAGGACAAAAAGTTTCTGAAGCAGTTATTACTGTTCCTGCATATTTTAATGATGATCAAAGACAAGCTACAATAAATGCTGGTAAAATAGCAGGACTTGAAGTAAAAAGAATTGTAAATGAACCAACTGCTGCAGCTCTAGCTTATGGTGCAAATAAAGGTAAAAATGAAAAAATTGCAGTATTTGACCTTGGTTGAGGTACTTTTGATGTATCAATTTTAGAACTATCTGAAGAAGGTACTTTTGAAGTATTATCTACAAACTGAGATACTCATTTAGGTTGAGATGATTTTGATAAAAGATTAGTTGATTATATTATTGATGAATTCAAAAAACAAGAAGCAATTGATTTATATCAAGATCCTATGGCTCTTCAAAGAGTAAGAGATGAAGCTGAAAAATGTAAAAAAGAATTATCAGCAACAACTAGTTATGATGTAAATCTACCATATATAACAGTTGCAAATGGAGTTCCAAAAAACTTAATGATGACTATTACTAGAGCTAAATTTGAAGAATTAACTTCTGATCTAGTAGAAAAATCAATTGAACCTTGTAAAAAAGCATTAGAAGATGCTGGACTTTCTACAAGTGATTTAAATGAAGTAATATTAGTTGGTGGTTCTACTAGAATTCCTCTTGTACAAAAAAAAGTTGAAGAATTCTTTGGTAAAAAACCAAATGCTTCAGTTAATCCTGATGAAGCAGTTGCTCTATGAGCAGCTATACAAGCAGGTATTATCTGAGGTGATGTAACTGATGTATTATTACTTGATGTAACTCCATTATCTCTTGCAATTGAAACAATGTGAGGAGTTGCTACAAAAATGATTCCTAGAAATACTACAATTCCTGCTTCTAAAACAGAGGTGTTCTCTACTGCTGTAGACAATCAACCAGAAGTTGAAATTCATGTAGTTCAATGAGAAAGAGAAATGGCAGCTGACAATAAATCTCTAGGTAGATTTAAACTTGATGGTATAGCTCCAGCTCCAAGATGAGTTCCTCAAATTGAAGTTACTTTTGATATAGATGCAAATGGTGTTCTTACTGTAAAAGCAAAAGATAAAGCTACAGGTAAAGAACAACATATTACAATTCAAGGTTCTACTTGAATGGATGAAGCTGAAGTTGAAAAATTAGTAAAAGAAGCTGAAGCAAAAAAAGAAGAAGATAAAAAGAAAAAAGAAGCAATAGAAGCTAGAAATATGGCTGATTCTACAAGTTATCAAGCACAAAAAATGATTGATGATAATAAAGATAAAATAGAAGAAGCTGATAAAAAAGAACTAGAAGAAAAAATAGCAAATCTTAAAAAAGCTATGGAAAATCCTGATTCTACAAAAGATGATTTAGAATGACCAACAAAAGAACTTAATGATTCTATGATGAAAATAGGACAAAAACTTCACCAAGCTTGAGCTAATCCAGCTGGAGAAGCCACTGAATCTAAAAAAGATAATGACTGAGTAGTTGATGCTGAAGATGCTGATGATAAAAAATAAAAGTAAAATAAAAAATATAGTGTAAAAATACACTATATTTTTTTTAAAATTATCTTACAAAACAAACTGATAAATTAACAAATGTAAGAGCCTCTGGTACAGATGAAGCATTAAAACTTACTCCACCAAAAATAATGACATTAGAAGAGGCAATTGACTATATTGGTAATGATGAATATGTAGAAATTACACCAGAAAATATAAGATTAAGAAAAAAATACTTAACTGAAACTGAAAGAAAAAGAAATAAGAAAGGTTAATATATAAAAAAGCATACTATTGAAGTATGTTTTTTTATATATTATCAAGATATATCAAAAACTAAACACAAAAAAGACCTCTAATTAATAAAGATTAGAGGTCTTTTTGATTATATATATGGTGGGTGATATAGGATTCGAACCTATGACCCCCTGCTTGTAAGGCAGATGCTCTCGCCAACTGAGCTAATCACCCTTTATTTTATATCTATGTAACTTTTGTTATCAAAACTTAATGGTACACGAGACAGGGCTCGAACCTGTGACCTTCGCCTTAGAAGGGCGCTGCTCTTCCAACTGAGCTACTCGTGCGAGTATGTCACAAATAGTAACAA
>JALUWO010000032.1 GCA_027019405.1 Candidatus Altimarinota bacterium
GAGCTTGAGAAACAGAGTGATGGACTCATCCGTGAGATACTAGGGCTTGATGATGAGTAGGTTGGAGAAGTATCCGAAGTATAAGGAGAGTGGGGTTGAATGGCTTGGGGAGATTCCTGAAGGATGGGAGATTAAGAAACTTAAATTTTTAATTAAAGAACACTCTGGAAATGGATTTCCCATTGCAGAACAAGACAATAAACAAGGAATTATTCCATTCTATAAAGTTAGTGATATTAATGGTGATACAGATTATTTATATAGTGCAAATAATTATGTTACTGTTGATTTGGTTAAAAAAATGAAATGGAACTTGGTGCCGATTAATTCAATAATAGCTGCCAAAATAGGAGAAGCATTAAGAAAAAATCATAGAAAAATAACTACAAAAGAATCTGTTATTGATAATAATTGTATAGCTATTCAGCCATTATTAATTGATGTAAAATATAGTTTTTATTTACATAGAATTATAGATTTTGATTGGTTTTCTAACCCCGGTGCTGTTCCATCAATTTCTGTTTTTAAATATAAAAATTTTTATGTAATGTTACCTCCATCAGAGGAGCAAACCAAAATCGCCAACTACCTCGACCAAAAAACAGCCCAGACAGACAAAGCAATCTCCCTCAAAGAGCAGATGATAGAGCGACTTAAAGAGCGACGACACATTCTCATCAACGATGCCGTTACCAAAGGGCTTGACAAAACTGTTAAGATGAAAGATAGCGGGATTGAGTGGATTGGGGAGATTCCAGAGGAGTGGGAAGTATTACCAGGTTTCCAAGTCTACAAGGAAAATAAGACTAAAAATATTGGAATGATAGAAGATCAAGTTTTGTCTCTTAGCTATGGAAAAATTATTATTAAAGCAAAAGAAAAACTAACAGGACTTGTACCAGAATCATTTGAAACCTATCAGATAGTCAAGCCAGGAGATATTATTATTCGATGTATGGATCTTCAGAATGATCAGACAAGCCTCAGAACAGGGATTGCAAGAAATGATGGAATTATTACTAGCGCATATTTGAATTTAAATGTTATTGACCACTTTAACTCAGAGTATTTGCATTATTATTTGCACATGCTAGATATTACAAAAGTGCTTTATAAATTTGGTACAGGATTGAGACAAAATTTAAGCTATTGGGATTTTAAAAGATTACCGGTACTTGTTCCCTCAATAAAAGAGCAGGAAGAGATTGTTAAGTTTATTGAAACGCAAACAAGAAAGATAGATACGACTATACTATTACAACAAAATCAGATAGAAAGACTCAAAGAGTATAAGGCTACTTTGATAGATAGTTTGGTGACCGGGAAGGTAAAGGTGATGTCATGAAACAAAATGTAAAAGAGTATCTAAAAGAGTTTGCTAGTTCTAAATCAAATTGGCTAAAGGCTTTAATTTATGAAGCAATTGAAACCAATGGTGATATTTCTGATGATAAAAAAAGAGAAATATTTACTGGCTTGAAGGATGCTACAGACTTAGTTATAAATAAGCCAAATATCAATGATGATAATTCAGATAATGAGATATACATTACATCACTGGAACATATAGAGGGTGTAAATGCCTTGAAGCAAAAACAGACTATTAAATTTCATAGAGATGTGACTATTCTGTATGGGTTGAATGGTGCTGGAAAAAGTAGTTATTTTAAAGTTTTAAATGAGGTTGTAGGAGGGAATCAAAAGAAAGAAATTTTATCAAATATCTATTCGGGTACTCCACTACCAATAAATGTTAAAATTTCATTGCAGGAAAAAACAGGACAAACAAAGCTTACAACGTGGAGCGGAAATGATCGTTCTATTGATTTATTTAACAAGTGCAAAGTATTCGATTCTTCTTACCTTAATGCTTTACTAGAGGTAAGGAAAACAGATTCTACATTGATACAGCCTTTGGGTTTACATCTCTTTCCTCTTTTGGTTAGATTGATTGATGAATTTAAACATGAACTTAATAGTGCTGCCGACAAAAAAAGATTAGAAAAACCGACATTGGAACTTAAGTATTTAAGAGATGAGATAAAATCTTCTTTTGAAATTCATAAGTTTTCGACAGTTTCGGAAGAGCAGGTTAAAAAATTATTTGTTTTTTCAGAGGATAATTCTCAAAAACTTATCAAAACTCAACAAGAACTATCAGACTTAAAACAAATAAATATTCAGGATAAAATAAAACTACAAACAAGTGATAGGAATGCTATTAATAGAATTAAAGATTCTATAGAAAAAATACATCAAGAATTGTCTAATCATTTTGAAAATACTCAAAAAGAATTAGAAATACTTGTGAAAAATAGAGAAGCTAATGAGTTAGCTAAAAAACAATTTGAAATTTTATCAAGTATTCCGAGTAACAATAATTCTGAATGGAAAGATTTTATTAAAGCAGGAGAAAAATATAAGTTAAAAGTTGATGATAGTGATAAGGTATGCATTTATTGTCGTCAGCCATTGCAAGATGAAAATGCAACTAGATTGATACATGCATATGGAGAGTTTTTGAAAGATGAATCTGAACAAAAATTAAATGACTCAATAGGAAAAATAAGTACTTTAAAAAAGGGAGTCAATGGAATATCTATAGACTTGACCTTTGAGCCTAATATTAAAAAAATCCTTGAAGAATCTCAAGATGAAACAACCCAAAAAACACTTTTTGAAATGATTGATTCTATTCGTAAAACTTTATCTGATGAAAAAGAAAAACTATTGGAAAAATTAATTAACGAAAACTTGGAAACTAAACATAGTTTGCCCGATATTAAAAGTGTTTTGTCAAATCTAAAAAATATATCAGATGAGATTAAAGCAGCAATAACAAAACTATCTGAAGAGGATACCGAAAAAGCAGAAGCTATAGAAAAATTAGAAAAACTATTAAAGCAACTTCAAGAAAATGAGTCTATAAGTAAGCAAAAAGAAAATATTACCAAATGGTTTGCTCTTGACTTTTTCGAAAAGAGTTTAAAAGATAAAGCAACTAAAATAAATACGAGAGGCATTACAGAACTATCTAAAAAAGCACATAGTAGCTTATTGACAGAAACACTAAAAGAAATTTTCAAAGAAGAGTTGAAATTTTTAGGATATAGCCATTTAAATGTATATATTGAAAATGCAAAGGGAGGCAAGGGGGCTTCAAGCACTAAACTCTCTCTTGTAAAAAACAATGATATAAAAGCTGTATTAAGTGAGGGTGAGCAAAAGGCAGTTGCGTTGGCATTATTTATTGCAGAAGCAAAAATACAAAAAGCTAAAAACCCAATAATACTTGACGATCCTGTTAATAGCCTTGACCATAAAATAGCAGGGAGATTTGCACAAAGGTTGTTAAAATTAGATAATCAAGTTATTTTATTTAATCATAATAGATTATTTCTTGATGCTTTTGAAACCTCGAAAGAAAATCATGTTTGCAAAACAATTGATTCTGATTGTAATAAGTCAAAAGGTAAACATATACGAATTTATCAAGTAAGTAGCGAAGGAAAAGATGCAAAAGGTGTTTTGAGTAATTATAAATCAAATAGAGCAAAAGAGCACATATCGGAAGCAAAAAGACTTTTACAAAAATCACCATTTTTAGAAGAACTGAAAGTTGCAAGTTTATTACGAAAAACAGTTGAGTGTGTCATTGATGAAGTTATTTTCAACAGTCAGCTTCCTACTAAATATAGCAACAAAAATAGTAGAATAGCTTGGGGAGAATTAAAAAAATTAAATAATGATAGTGGTACTATTGATAAATTAGAAGAAATTCATGGAAGAGTATCTGGAGGAGAAATGCATAACGGAACAGAGAATGAAGAAAATCCAATTGAAGTTCATGAGTTTAATACAATGATTTCTGATATTGAAAGTATTTTAGGAGCTTCATAATGTTTAACTCAAATATCCTAATCTATCAAAGCCAAGACGGTAAAACAAAACTTGAAGTTACCCTAGAAAATGAAACACTCTGGCTTAGTCAAAAGCAACTTTGTGAGCTTTTTGGCAAGTCCAAATCAACCATTAGTGAACATATTAAAGCTATTTTTGAAGATGAAGAGTTAGATAAAGATTCAGTTG
>JALUWO010000033.1 GCA_027019405.1 Candidatus Altimarinota bacterium
CCCCCATAAGTACAACTTGTGCTTTTGCTCTCTTTGCAAAATCAACTAACTTTTTAGCGTCTTTAGTTCCAAGCATACTAGCTTCATCAACTATTAGCTTACTATCTTTAAACTCTGCAAGCTCTGCTTCATCTAACTTTTCAATATTTCCTAAAAATCTTGATATAGTTTGTGATTCAATTCCTGCCTGTTTAAATGCTTCTTTAGAGGCTGTAGCTTTTTGAATTTCACTTGCAGCTTTTCCTGTGTAGCTTAATCCTATTAGTTTTGTATTGCCTTTAAACTCATTTACCGCTTTTAGCATTGTAGTTTTACCTGTTCCGGCATCGCCTTGGATACCGATAACCAAATCATTTTTACTTAGGATATGTGCGGCAGCTTCTTTTTGTCCTTTAGTTAAGCCGTAGCCTGTAGTTTCTTGTTTTTTTAGAGAGTATTGTTCTAACTTTTCTATAGCTTCTTTTCTTGTTTCATAAACACTATTTACTGCTTTATCTTCATCAAGTGCTTTTATAAGGCTCTTTTCTGCTTTTATTATCTCTTTAGAAGTAAAATAGTTATCAGTAAGTTTTACTATCTCTTTGTTTCTATTAAATGCTTTGTTTATTGCATTTATTGGCAGCTGGTCTTTTAGAGTAAATTTAGCTGCTTTTTCTAAAATATCCTCTGTTTTAAAAACTGAGGTTTGAGATGTAACCGCCTCAAGTGCATTATTTACCGCTTTATCTGCTATCTCTTTTTCTTGTAGTTTTAGTGCTTCTTTTTCCTCAGCTGTAAGCTCTTTTACTTCGTTTCTTTTTAAAATATCTTCTTTGGTGTATCCTAAATTCTCTAATCTCTCTTTATTGCTTTGTATAACGGCATTTCTATCTATCTCTCCTTTCCACTCTCTGCTTTTCCAGGTTGCCATTTGTTTTATTTCAGATTCACTTTTATCCGGATATTGTGCTTTTAAATCATCTACTAATTTTTCTAACTGTCTGCTTCTATTGCTAAACTCTTCAATTACTCTATCATCTACATTTTTTAACTCAAAAAAGCCTTTTTTAGCATCTGTTATTCTTATCTCAAATCCAAGCTCTTTTAAATTGTTTGCAAGTTCTGCTCTGTATAGTGTTCCCTCTTTTATATAGTTTTCAAAGATTTGTTTACTCTCAAGACTTCGCCACTTACCCTCAATTTGAGTCATATTCATTACAACGGCGTGAGTATGTAAAGATGGATCAACTAAAACTTCACCTGTAGGTGTAGTTACAGGTCTTGCTACAAAGTGATCGAATTTTGCAATTGCTAAATTATTTGTTTGCACTCTTTCAGTTACACCGTTATTTGTGATTCTTGTTTGTGCATAATTATCTTCAATCCTATTTAAAACTTTTTCAACTGCCTCCTGGTGAGCTTGCAAAAGTGCTTTAGCTGTCTCTGTATCTCCGTAGCCCTCTGCTGCTTCCATTGCTACAGATACACTTTTTGGAGCATTAAAGGTCAGATCAAGCCCGGCTCTTAATCTATCTCCACTTTTATCAAGCCTTATGTTTTCTAAGACTTGTTTTCCCTCTTTATCTTTTCCAAAAAGGACATTTTCTAAATCCTCTTTAGTAATTGTTTCTCCCTGCTTAAATCCAAGAGCTTCGGCTCCTCTTCCTTGCCAAGTACCAAGCTCACCCTCTTTTTGATAGTAGTTATCTTTTTGCTCTGTTTGATATTCCATTACACTATTGCCGCTTACCCAAGTTGGAGTTGATATCATCTTATGCCCCTTTAAAAATCAAAAAAATCTTTATATGTTTCATACACAATACTCATAATGCTTGCTCCTCTTTCTGACCTTAAAAGATTCCTTTTAAAAATCATTCTTCTTTCAAATCTTCTTACAAATTCAAAAACTTCAAGCAAATCAAGCCAGTCATAATCATCGGGGTTATCTTTTTTATACTCTTTCCTCTTTACTAACTTATCCCCTATTTTTATTATTATTCTTTGTTTAAATGCTATTATTTTATATTTAAGCCTCATTATTTGTTACCTTTTTTCTTTTTAAAAACCCCGATAATCGGGGCTTGTTTTTTACCATACAAAGCTATAGCCTATAAAGATATTTGTTCTATTGTCCTGGTTGGGATTAAATAGATTTACTCTTCTATAGCTTACACCTGCAATATAATTGTCATACTGTAAAGCAAGTGTAGCTCTGTATAAAGAGTTAACCTCTTTTTCAGTGCTACCGCCTCCGCCAAATGCAAAATCAAACCCTGTTTTAAGATAAATACCCTTATTGCCTTTATTGCTATTTGATAAAGATAATACATTATAAGTGCTTGCAAATCCGATAGTGCCTGCAGCTGCATAATCTTTAAAGTTTACATAACCGCTTTCAATTCCAAAGCTTAAAATATTTGTAGTATTGCTGTATCTAATAGGCACCTCTTTTAAAAACTGATAAATGTTAATATCAGTATTATCTTTACTTGCCTCTACTGTTATTTCACTTCTATTGTTTTTTACAAGGGTTTTATCAAATACCGCTATGATAGAGGGCTTACCCTCAAAGCTTCCTACCCCTAAAGCTATTGCCAAGGCATCATTTGCCACTGCTGCAGATGTTAGTGTTGTAACTGCTGCTAAAGCTAAAATTCTCTTTTTCATCTCTTCTCTCCTTTTAAAAAATTCCCAAAAATGGTAAAGCAATAATTCCTAATGCCATAGGAATAACCGTCGGTGCTACTACAAATGCCATTACTGCTGCTGTTAGCATTTTAAACCTCCTTATAGTTAGATTTGAAGATATTAACTATCTTCTTATCTATATACATAATTTTAGAATTTGTAAGAAGTATGAAAAAAAGTAAAGTTAAAAACATATCTATATATACTTAGAATAGATATTGATTTTATAGTGCATAATGGTATAATTAAATTATAAATATATCTTTTTATCATAATAAAGGAAAAATATGGCAGTTTATGGCTATTTAAGAGTTAGTACCAAAGAGCAAAATTCACAATATCAAAAAGATATGATTTTAAATTATGCAAATGAAAATAACTATGTACCGGTTACTTTCATAGATGAGACTATGAGCGGAGCTAAAAGTTATAAAAATAGAGAGTTAGGAAAATTATTAGATAAATTATCATCAGGAGATATTTTACTTGTAAATGAGTTTAGTAGATTAGGTCGCTCTTTACTGGATATTTTAGAAATTATCAAAGTTGTCAATGAGCATGAGGCACAACTTATAGTCGTTAGAGATAAACTTATTATCGGTGATGATATGAATAGTAAACTCTTAACTACTATGTTTGGTATTGTTTCTGAAATAGAGAGAGACCTTTTGAAAAGTCGGGTAAAAGAGGGACTTGATGCAGCAAAAGCAAGAGAAGTAAAATTAGGTAGAAAACCAGGACCCGCAAAATCCAAATTAGATCCACACAAAGAAAAAATACAAGAGTATTTAGATAAAGAGATTTCCAAAGCAAGTATCGCTAAACTGCTTGATGTCAATAAGCAAACGCTGTACAGTTTTATTAAAAAGCATGAGATGAAAAAGAGGATTTAAAAAATTGATTGTAAACATATTAATACCACTTTAAATCATTAAAATCTACATAATCCTCTGAATGTTCTTTATAGATTGGTTCGATATTTAATTCTTTTGGAAAAATTTGATAAAATAAGCAAAGTTTTAAAAAGATTGACTTTTTGGGTTTTAAGTGTTATAATTGTCTTATTTAAAAATAGCTGAGTAGGTGATTCGTATCACTTATGAAATGCAATTAAAAACGAAAGAGGTGGAAAGAAGGGCATCCACGAGCCTTACACTTTAAAATGGGGCGTTACCGGTGTAGGATAGATGAGGGGTGTTGTCCTCCCTCCTTTCGTTTTATATAAAACTTTCAAACTGTTCTTTCTTATCATTATTTAGAAAATCTATTTCATAGTTGCACTGTTTTAGTATTTTTCGTTTATCAGACTTGAAAAATGTACCAAGAAAAATATAAAAATTTGTAATAGCAATAGAATATAAAAAAAGCTCATCTTCAACTATTGCTATAAAATTAATTATATGAGA
>JALUWO010000034.1 GCA_027019405.1 Candidatus Altimarinota bacterium
TTGAAGCAAGTGATAGACTCCTTAGAGATTTACTTCTTAGCTTTAAGCTTTGAAGTATTGATCTAAAAAAAATGAGATCATCTTGCTTATCTCTTTACTTGTATTATACAAAATTTATTAGTAGGAGTTTGAATGCATCATTTTGAAGCATTTGCATTAAAGGTCAATGAACTTTATCTTATATGGGGACTTGAGCCGAATTTTAATGTTCATAAAGCTATTATACTTTTTTTATACTCCTTGGCATATATCAGTTATGTGACATATCTTTATAAAAAATATAATGGCAATGATTTTATGATAGTTTCAGACAAAAAACTTCAATACATGATTTTACTCTATATAGTATTAATAGCATATATGCTAAATATGTATGAAGTAATACTATTTATTATTTTACTAATCGGTTTTATATTTATAGTTGTAAGAAATAAAAAGTATAAACATTTGAAAACATTTATTGATGAGTATATATTGTGAAGAAATATAAGAAAATAAAAAAAACGAGGAGTCAAAAATGCCAAACAAAAATGAATCATATATCCCAAGAGCTTTTTTAGCTCTTGATGTTAGGCATTATATAGATCAAATATTCAAAAATAAGAAAAAAAGGATTTATATCCTTTCAGAAGATGAAATAGAGCCAGAAGCTGTAATGCTAAGTGTAGATGAGTATGAGGATTTAAAAAAGATAAAATATGAATACAAAATATTAAAATCCATTCAACAAACTCCAGCTTTACAACTTTTTCAAGATATCAGAAATGATTTAAACAAGATAAAAAAAGCTACTCTAAAACTTAAAAAAACTAAAAAGAAAAGTAAAAATAAAACCAAGAGTAAAATCATAAAATGAAACTAACCTCAAAAGAAGATATAAAAAAGTTAAATTCCAAGATAACTCTTGAGTGGATTAAAGTATTATCTCCTGCTCTTTTTTTAACTATTTTATTATCTTTTGAAATATATGAAAGATTTAACTTTTTAGATAGTTTAAAAAGCAATGATTTATTTATCTGCAAAGATGATACTTTAGTCTCTATCCAAATAGATAAAAAAGATGGCTGGATACTTAAAGATGGTTATTTTATAAAAGTCAATAATAGAGTATCCCAAGAGATATGTAAAACCATCAAAAAGGATAAAAATATAAAACAAAACAATAACACCAATATATCACAATCCCAAAACAAAAAGAGTAAAAAAAAATGAGTGAATTTACAAAAGATGATATAACAAGAGTTAAAAACAGAATAAATTTTTTAAAAAAGAGTTTGACATATATGTATGTGGGAGCTACTATATTTTATCTTTGTGCTTTTATTGTAGCTTATTATTTTCATTTAAATGAAGCATTTGCTTTAGTGATTATTATCTTTGCTTTTAATATGCTGTTTTTAACCGGAATTGATGAAAATGTAAAAAAGTTTAGGAAATGGGTTAGAGAAATTGATAAATAAAAAACTATTTTAAACTCATTGATATTTAATGCCATTTATGGCACAATATAAGAAAAAGGAGTGGATAATGCAACGAATTGAACTTGTTAAACAAATCATCAAAAGAAAAAAGCAACTTGGCATTACCATAGAAAACCTTGCAAAACTTAGTGGGGTTAGCATTAGAACAATCAATCGTTTACTAAAAAATGAGGATGTTAAACTCAGCACCGTTGAAGCTGTAACAAATTTACTTGGTTTAGACTTTGCGGGAAATGAGATAGTATCAATAGATGAACTAAAAAAACAAAGAGCAAAAGAAAAAGCTTTATATTTAGCCTCAATAGTTCAAGCTACTTCAACACTTGAAAAACAAGGTTTAGAAGAGGAGAGTATCAATAAGATAGTATCTATGTATGAAAATGAATTTTTATATGGGGATTATAAAAATAGACTCTGGGTAGCCTAAATGAATTACTCCACAAGATCTATAGACAATGCCACACCGCTTGATGATATATCTGGATTAAAACTTCCAAAAGATAAAGTTTATACTCTAAAAGATATTTATGAAGCAGAAGCAAACAATATAGCTCTTGCAACACTAAAATATTTCTCATCTATACCATCTAAAAAGATAGCACCATTTACTTATGAATGGATACAACAGTTACACCAAGAAATGTTTGGAAATGTATGGGAGTGGGCTGGAAAGTTTAGAACTACTGAATTATCCATAGGTATCAAAGCATACCAAATACCAACAGCTTTGAAAAAGTTGGTTGATGATATAAACTATTGGGATAAACATAAAACATTTGACATATATGAAATATCTGCTCGTTTACACCATAGAGCTGTTCAAATACACCCCTTTAAAAATGGTAACGGCAGATGGAGTAGAATGCTTGCTAACATATACCTCTATCAAAACGACTCTATGCCTATAAAATGGCAAGAAAATCTACTCTCAAAAGAAAATCCAAAAAGAGATAAATATGTACAAGTTCTAAAGAGTGCTGATAAAGGGGATTATATAATGCTTATCAAAATGCATAAAATTACATATTGATGATAAAAGCAAAAGAAAAGGAAACATCAAAAATGAGCAAAACACCAAAAACCACCATAAAAGAGGCACATTGGAAAATAAAAGATTTATTTGGCAGGAAAAATGAATTTAGCAATATATATGCTCCTATCTATTACCAAGGAGATGATGCTTTTATAGAAACAGATAGCAAGTTACTATTTGAAATGATTTGTAACAATTTTTTCTATCAATATGAAGATGTTACAATAGAGATAAAATTAAAAGGCATTATCGGTGCTATGTTTCCAGAAGCCTATAAGATATATCTATATAATTTAATCTATAAAAAATTAACAAACAAGAAGATAAAAGATGATATATTTAAAGCTAATGAAGAAGAGCTGTTATCTTATGGAGCAAGGATATATAAACATTTATCCTCTTATCAAAAAAGAGTCTTAGAGATTATTGAGATATTGGGTATTGATTTTAAAGTTGAGAGTGAAAGAATGCAAAGAGTGCTTTTTAATAAAAAGGGAAAGAAGGATTTTTATATCTGTGATGTTAAAGATTAAAAATAGGGTAATGATATGGAAGCAAATATAGTTTTAGGAATTTTTGCCTTTTTTGTGGTAACATTAGTAGTAGGTAAAAACCTTGCTGAGAAAGAAGAACCTTTTAAACATTTAAAAGATAAGAAGAATTAAACTTGATAGTTTTTGTAAAACATATAGTATTTTATCAAAAAGGTGAAAAAGATGAAATATAAAATAATAACAATAGATAGTAAAAATTATTTATTGGATAATAATTTTAATAAAGTAAATTTAGAAAAATATACAAAAGAACAAGCAAAACAAATGTTAGATAGTTTAGTGAAATGCACAAATTGCACAAACTGTAAAAATTGCACAAACTGTAAAAATTGTATTAATTGTAGAGATTGTTATAGTTGTGGTTTTTGCGATGAATGCAGTGAATTAAAAGATTGTAAATTGTGTAAAGATTGTAAATTATGCCAAGGTTGTTATAGTTGTACAAAATGTAAAGATTGCAATAAATCTAACGGATTAAAAGATTGTAATTTGTGTAAAGATTGCAATGGTTGCGGCGATTGTTATTGTTGTAGTAATTGTAAAGATTGTTATCATTGTAATTATTGTGGACAATGTAGTTTTTGTAATGATTGCAATGAATGTAATAGATGTACCAAATGCAAAGGTTTACAAAAAGAACGCAATAAAAAGGGTCAATCGCTATCCTATTCTTAAAGGACTTGTAAAATAAACTATATAAACCACCTCAAGTGGGGGTCATTCAAAATTCTGTATCAATAGGTCAAAACAATAAATACATAAGGAGTGACACTGGATTTTGAATGGTATCTATTTTAGCTACAATTTTTTATAAAGTCCAATAACAGGGGGTGTAAAAATGGATAAACTACAAATCATAAACTTAACTCTTTTTATAATAGCTGCTATGACATTTGCAGCATTTTTTTATATAACATATGCTACTACTTGTAACGATAAAAAATGAGTGTTGTTACTAGTAGTGCTAAAATTTATTAC
>JALUWO010000035.1 GCA_027019405.1 Candidatus Altimarinota bacterium
TACATAAGATGAAATCATGATAATTGTGCTTTGAAAAAATATTGGAAAAATTATATGATAGTAGATAATATTTTACTTATTCATTGAGATTTTCTAACTCACTCATTTAGACCATTTTGTTTATGAAATAAATAATTTTAATTACTAATTTATTTAAAATGATAGAAAAAGAGAAAATATTAGAAAAAACAAAATCTTTGTTTGTGATGTGAATTAAATGAATTTTAATTTTATATATTTCAGTATTCTTATATTGAATAATTATGTTTGTTATTTGTGATTATTTAAGGATTTTATTTCATCTACCAGATATGATTAGGTGGTTATATATTCCTATCATTATAGTATTTATACCAATCTTGATTTATTTTTATAAACTTATTTTTAAATTTAAGATTTCTAATAAATTTTTATGAAAACTTTTGTGAATATCTATTCTGTTATCTAGTCCTATATATTTACTTACTTTTTTTAGTTTATATTTTAATAAACTTTGGTTTATACCTTTTATTGTAATATTTTGAACAGTTGTTTATATAATTACATTTATTTTATTTATTATACAAGATTTTATAGATGCAAAAAATTAAAAAATACATAAAACCATTTATTATTTGAATACTTTCAATTACTTTGATAATTACAATTATTTTAGTGAAAAATATTTATTTTAATAATTCTAGCAATGAATTATTTAATTATAATAAAATACAATTATCAAAACTTCCTAAAAATGTAAATAATTTTTCTTTTGCTGTAATGTGAGATAATAGAGATGGTGATTATGTTTTAAGAAAAATTATAAAAGATACGAATTCTGATAAAAATATAATTTTTGATATAAATTGATGAGATTTAGTTCCAGATGGATACAAAAAAGAATTTAGAAAATATTTAAAATTAATAAAAACTTCAAAAAAACCTTTTTTAAGTGTGATTTGAAATCATGAATTACCTTGGTATGATTGAGAAACAAACTATAAACAAATGTTTTGAAAAACTTATTTTTCTTTTACTATTTGAGATAATTATTTTATAGTTTTGGATGATTCAAATGAAAAAGATTTAGATAAACAGCAGTTTAGTTGGTTAAAGTCAGAATTAGAAAAAGCAAAAAATTATAAAAACAAATTTATTTTTATGCATGTTCCACTTTATGATCCAAGAAAATGAAATTTAAAAGAATGACATAGTTTATCTGATTTGAAACAAGCTAAACAATTAAATGATTTGTTTGATGAAAATAAAATAACTATGGTTTTTGCCTCTCATATACATTTTTATTATAAATGAAAATGGCAAAAAACTCCTTTTATTATTTCAGGTTGAGCATGAGCACCTTTAAAAAAATATAAAAAACATTGATTTTATAATTATGTAAAAGTTACTATAAATAATGATAAAGTAAGATATCAAGTAATAAAAGTTAATGTAAAACCTTTATGATTAATTAATAAAATTATACAAAGCATAAAAGATACTTTTAATTTTTAAGATTATACATGAAAGATATAAATAAAAATATTATAGCTTTATGATTTGTAAGTTTCTTTACAGATATGGCATCAAGTATTTTGACACCTTTAATTCCTATTTTGATAGTTTATATTTTAAAAGATAATATTTCTCAATTAGGATATGTTTTAGCTATTACAATTTTTGTTTCATACTTATTTAGGATAATTTTTTGATACTTTGCAGATAAATATAGATTAACTAAATTATTTTTAGCTTTGTGATATTGATTATCAGCTATTACAAAACCTTTGTTTTATTTTGCAGGAAGTTGGCAATCTGTAGCTTGATTAAAGTCAGTTGAAAGGTTATGAAAAGCTATGAGAGCAGCAAGTAAAGATTCGGTAATTTCAAGATATTCTAAAAAAAACAAATGATGAAAAAATTTTTGATTTCATAAAATGATGGATGTTGCAGGAGAAATGACTTGAGCAATAATAGTTTTTTTAATATTATATTTTGTTTGACAAACTGAACATATAATAAGAAATCTTTTTTTGTTCACAGCTATTCCTTGAGTTATAGCAACTATAATTGTAATATTTTTTGTAGAAGATGCTCCTTATAAAACTAAAAAAATTGATTATAAATTTGATAAAGCTGATTATAAATTATTTCCTGTAATATGAAGTTATTTAGCATTTTTATTGTTTATTTTTTCAGATAGTTTTTTATTAGTGCAGGCAAAAGAGCTTTGATATAGTTTTTTCTTTTTACCCTTATTTATTGTATTATTATATTTTGTTCAATTTATATTAAGCTATTATTCTTGATTAAAAATTGATAAAATATGATCAAAAAAAGTTTTATATATTTCTTTTATTTTTGGATTATTAAGTCAGATTTTATTATATTTTTGATTTATTTGGCTGACTTTTATATGTCTTTGAATTTTTACAATTTTATCAATAAATGCTATTAGAGTGTATATTTGAGAAAATGCAGTAAATAAATGAACAATTTATGGAATATTGTATGCTTGAATAGCAATTTTTTCATCTTTATCTGCACTTATAGTTTGATTTTTATGGAGTAATTACTGAATAAATACTGCAATAATTTTTTCTATAATTTGAATGTTTATTGTTAGTATTGTTAGTTTATTTAAAATTAATTCAAAAAAATAATAATGGAACATATAATTTTAAATTTTATACCATATTTTGAACATTTAAATTCTATATGATATTTAACCGTCTTTCTATGAGCCTTACTTGAAAGTAGTATATTAGTTGGATATTTTACTCCTGGAACAACTATTGTTATCATATTTTGAATGCTCTCTGGTTTATGATATTATGATTTTAAAAGCATTTTATTAGTAGCTCTTTTAGGAAATATAATATGAAGTATTTTAAGTTTTTTTATTTGAAAGCACTTTTGAAAAAAAGTTCTAAAAAAATGATTCTATTTTATCAAACCAAAACATCTCAAAAAAGCAATTGATTTTACCAACAAGTATAGTTGAAGATCTATATTTTTTTGAAAACTTATTCCAATTATAAAAGAAAATATTTCATTTGTATCTTGAGTTCTAAAAATCAGCTTTCTTATATTTTCAATTTGGACTATCTTATGAGCTATTGCTTGGAGTTTAATTTATGTATGAACTTGATATGTTTTTTCTTCATCTTTTGATTTAGCTAAAATTTGGGTATGAAGGTTAAGTTTAGCTATATTTGTAATAGTTTTAATTGTGATAACTTTTATTTTACTAAGAATATATTCAGTAAAGTTATGAAAATATTTTATTTCTATTTTTCAAAGTTTTATAACATTTATTTGGAAACAAATTATAAAATCGCAATTTGTCCAAAAATACCCTAAATTATTTTTATTTATAGAAAATAGATTTGTATTAGATAAATTTACTTGATTACCTTTGACTGTTTTTTTATGAATATTTTTATATTTAATATCTGCCTTTATTGGATTTACAGAAACTACTTTTGATAATCCTATAATGCAAAATATAGATATAAACACTTCTCATTTAATGTTCTATTTTTATAATCCAATTTTGATAAAGATATTTATAATTATTAGTTTTTTTTGAAATACTTATTTTATAATAATTTCTAGTTTATTTATTTGAGTTTATTTATTTTTAAGAAAGAAATTTAATATTCTTTTTTCTTTTTTAACTACTATTTTATCTACTACATTTATTACTGTTTTAGTAAAATATATTATTCATAGACCTAGGCCTGAATTAGCTACATATTTAGTTTCTTCCTATTCTTTTCCTTCATTTCATAGTGCTATTTCGGTTGCTTTTTACTGATTTTTGGCTTGGTTACTGATTAGAAAAACAAATAAATGGAATGAAAAAGTAAATTGGTTTATTTTGTTTTTGTTTATTACATTTATAATTTGATTTGCAAGAATTTATCTTAATGTTCATTATGTTTCCGATGTTTTGTGATGATATATTGTTTGAGCTATTTGACTTATTTTCTGAATTACGATTTATGAAT
>JALUWO010000036.1 GCA_027019405.1 Candidatus Altimarinota bacterium
CTAAAAATAACAATAGTTTTTTTATGTTTCAATCATAATCCTTTAATACATAGCCTTGCCCAAAATTTGTTTCTATTTTTAACTCAGAAGCTTTTTGATTTTCTTAAAATCTTTTTATCAAAACCTACGCCGTTATCTTTTATAATAGAGTGTATTATATCCATCTTTTTTTGAAAAGCTGATTATGATTTGAGGATTTTTAATATTTTTTAATAGGCTTAAAAGTATATGTAAAGGTATATAGGAAAGAATAAGTACTATCACTATCACCTGATCACGATCAATAGATCAATAAATACAATACAATAAACTTAAATGATATATTAGGTAAAGTTATGTATAATTACATTAACAGTATTTATTTACGCAAAATTACAAACAGTTTCTATAATGATAGATAGGTTTAAGCTAGTTGATGACACATACGGATATCTAATATTCAAAGCTGGCGCATACACTATTGAAAGTTACGAGGAATAGTGATATTACGATAAGATTTAGTGAGGAAGAATTTTTTGTTATTTTACCTAATATGCATTTAAAAGGTGCAATGAAAATTGCTCAAAAGATTAGAGAGAGAATAAGAAATTTAGATATTTATATTAAAAATAATATTGATAAGCTAATAAAGTTTACAATAAGCATTGGAATAATGGAGTGTTATTGTGATGATGATCAAAAAGTTGATGCTATAGTTCGTAGAGCTGAGAAGCTATGTACGAGGCTAAATATAACGGAAAAAATAGAATTGTTATATATGAAAAGGATACAATGAAATGAAAAAACTGATGAAATATGCACAACACTTGAAAGTTTTATATGTAGAGGACAATCAAGAAGCCAGGGAATCAACTTTAGGATTGCTAAATAATATTTTTGAAAATATAACTACTGCCATAAACGGAGAAGATGGCTTAGAGAAATTTAAAAAAGATGAATTTGATCTAATTTTGACAGATATAAATATGCCAAAGATGAATGGTATAGAGATGATTACTAAAATTAGAGAGAGAAATAAAGACATACCAATACTTATACTCTCAGCATATAATGAATCTGGATATTTTATAGATACGATAAAACAAGGTGTTGAAGGATATTTGCTTAAACCAATTGATTTGCATCAGTTTATAGATATGATAAATAAAGCGATTGAGAAGATTTATCTTAAAAGTGAAATTAAGCTTTATCAAAATAATTTAGAAGAAAGAGTTCAAGAACAAACTAAAAAGCTTTATAGACAACTATACTTCGATGGTTTAACTTCTCTTGAAAACAGAAATTCTCTTTTGAAAGTTATAGAAGATGAGAAACCTTATGGGTTAATGCTTATAGATATAAATAATTTTTCAGCACTAAATGACATATATGGTTCTGATGTCGGTGACGATATTTTAAAAAATATAAGCAGACTTTTGCTAAATTTAGCAAAAGATCAGTATAGAGTTTTTAGGGTTAGTGGGGATCAATTTGCCTTTTTAGATATGAATGATGATAACTTCAATTTTACTCAAAATGTTGTTACAAATATTTTAAATGAGATTGAAAATACAACAATAACTACAGAAGATGAGATGATAAAAATAAATATAGCCGTAACTGTTTCTGTGGTATCTAACTGTGAAGTTTCTAAAATGTTTAAAAATGCTCAAGTTGCTCTTCATTATGCAAAAAGAACAAACCAATATATCATCTTTTATTCAGATGAACTAAATCTAGATAGGCATTATAAAAGAGAGCTAGATGCTGTAGTTATGGTAAAAGATGCACTTGCTAAAGATAGGCTCATTCCTGTATTTCAGAAAATTGAAAAGTATGAAGAGCATGAAACTTACGAGTGTTTAGTCAGAATTAAACAAGATGATAAACTTATATCACCTTTTATGTTTTTAGATGCTATTAAAAGAACGAAATACTATACAGAACTTACAAAAGTGATGATAACAAAATCATTTGAAAAATTTAAAGATACAGATACACATTTTAGTATTAATCTCTCTTTTGAAGATATTTCAAACAAACATTTGGTAAATTTTCTCCAAGAGATGATAAAGCAGACAAAGATGACTCATCAACTAATATTAGAAATTGTAGAGAGTGAGAGTATAGATAACTTTAAACTTGTAAAAAGCTTTACAAAAAAAATGCAAAATATAGGTGTAAGAATCTCTATAGATGACTTTGGTAGTGGATATTCAAATTTTTCACATATATTAGAACTTAATCCTGACATTATCAAAATAGATGGCTCTTTAATAAAAAATATTCATGAAGATAGAAAATCTTTTATTATAGTAAAAACAATTATTAGTTTTGCAAAAGAGTTGGGTATTGATACAGTAGTGGAGTTCGTTCACAATAAAGAAGTGCTAGAAAAAACAAAAGAGTTAGATGTAACTGGTTATCAAGGGTATTTTATCGCAGAGCCTTCGGAAAAGATATAAAAGGTTAATATATGATAAAAAATATTAAAAATAATCTAAAGTTTTTTTTACCACTTACTATTCTTGTTTTAATGTTTATATTTCAAACACTAAATACAATATGCAATCAATACTCTAAGGAAGAGAGTCTTAAAGTATCGCAGAACAGACTTTTTTTGGCCATCAAACTATCTGATGTACTGCATGAGACACAAAAAGAGAGAGGGATGGCTGTTGGTTTTGTCTCTAGTAAAGGAAAAAAATTTAAAGATCAATTGAAATCTCAGCAATTAGTGACAGATAAAGCAATAAAGAGATTTTACTCTTCTTTAACAGATAATGATAAAATAGATAAACTTGTAGAAAAAATATTGCAGCTAAAAAAACTACGATTAGATGTACAGAAATTATCAATATCAAATGAACAAGCATTATCGAGATACACCACCATTAATAGTAAAATTCTAAATCTTATAGTTAAAATTACTAAAACTACAAATATAAAAAATCTATCGCAAAATATAGTTGCATATGTAGATTTTCTATATTTCAAAGAGAATGCAGGTATCGAAAGAGCTTTAGGTACAAACATAATCTTATCCAAAGTTATAACGAAAAAAACTATAAATAAATTTCATACTCTACTTGTGAAACAAAATATATATAAAGATCTGTTTTTAAATTATGCAAATGAAGATTTTATAAAATACTATAAAAAAAACTTCACAGGGGCTTCTCTAGTTACTGTTGATAAAATGAGAGAAACTATTTTAAGTGGGGATGATGTTGCTATTTCTAAACTCAATGTAAAGATATGGTTTCATAATATAACGCAGAAAATAAACAAATTGAAAATTATAGATACTAAACTTACAAAAAATATTATAGTTAATATGAACAAAAAATTAGAGGAGATCAAGAATAAAGTTCTTATATTCTCAATTATCGGTATATTGAGTATTATAATCTATATATTAATTGTATTTATCATTTTAAAATTTGCTAAAGAAAATGATATGCATAAAAAATTAATAAGCAAATATATTATTATTTCTACCACAGACACAAGGGGGATTATCACAGATGCAAGTGACGCATTTGTCGAAATATCAGGTTATACGAGAGAAGAGCTCATCGGGAAACCACACAGCATAGTGAGACATCCTGATATGGATAAAGAGGTATTTAGCAACTTATGGTCAACAATAAAAAGTGGCAAAACTTGGAGAGGTGAGATTGTAAATCTTGCCAAAGATGGAAGTCCATACTGGGTGAGAGCAACAATAGATCCTATTTTTGGAAATAATGGAAAAATTATTTCTTATATGGCAGTAAGACAAGATATAACAGATAAAATAAAGATAGATACCCTCAACAAAACACTAGAAGATAAAGTACAAAGTGAAGTTGCTAAAAACAGAGAAAAAGAGAAAGCTATGATACAGCAAAGTAAACTAGCTCAAATGGGAGAAATGATAGCTATGATAGCGCACCAATGGCGACAACCTCTAAGTACGGTATCTGCAAGTGCTAATGATC
>JALUWO010000037.1 GCA_027019405.1 Candidatus Altimarinota bacterium
CGGAAAAACTTTTGCTTTAGCTGTAAGATATATAAGTCTTATGGTAAAAGGTGCAAATCCTGATGAAATATTTGCTCTTACTTTTACAAATAAAGCTGCAAATGAAATGAAATCAAGAATATCGAATATTCTTGAAGTTGCATCTGAACATTGGGCAGAAGTAAAAGAAATTGCAAAACAAACAGGCATATCTCCAAAAGAGTTTGTAAGCAAAAGAGAAGAACTATTTAAAAAATATACAAATAGTAAAATACAAATATCTACAATAGACTCTTTTATAAACTCTATTCTTAGATCTTTTGCGATTAATATAGGCATTAGACCAGATTTTGAGGTGGGAAATATATCAGATAAAGAGCTGCTTGATGCTTTTTTGAAAAATATAATGAAAGATAAAGAGTTTATTACTTTGGTTGATTTTATGAAGAGTGAAGAGAAGAGGGTAGAGGATATACAAAAATATTTCTCTATGCTTTCAGAAAAAGAGAAAGAGGTTGCACCGGTATTAACAAAATACCTCAACCAAAACCCAGTATCTCAACAAGCAATCGATGAAGCCAGAGCCAATATCCTTATCATTGCAGAAGAGCTAAAAAATATAATTATCTCAAACCCAAAAGCTACAAAAACTATGATTAATCAAGTAACATACAAAGACTTAAATGAGTTGCTTAAAAAAAGATGGATAGTAAGAGATACTCTTAACTATAGAACTTTCTCTAAAATATATACTACAGAAATGGATGAAATTCTTATCTCTTTACAAAAAGCAATAAAAGAGTATCTATCTAAAAGTGAGATAGCTTCATTGCAGCAATTATCAAAACTATACTTGCAATATAGAAAAAGTGTTTTTGACAAAAAAAGAGCTGCTGAAATTTTATCATACTCTGATATAACAAATTATGCTTATGATATTATCTATAATAGTGATATATCAACTGATATGGTCGCTTTTAGATTGGATAACAAAGTAGGGCATTTGCTTATTGATGAGTTCCAAGATACTTCTGTTGCACAGTATATGATACTTAAGCCTCTTATTGAAGAGATTGTAGCAGGGAATACTGATTCTCAAGGTCTTGAGAAAACACTATTTTATGTAGGCGATCCTAAGCAGTCAATTTATAGATTTAGAGGTGGTAATCAACAATTATTTGACTATGTAGCAAATACTCATAATGTTGAGATTGAACATTTAGAAAATAATTATAGATCTTCAATAAGTGTTGTAGATTTTGTGAATAATGTTTTTGGAAATAAATATGATGATTATTTTCCACAAAATGCAATATCCCAACTTGCCGGATATGTAAAAACAGAAGAAGCAGAAGATGTACTAGAGAGTTTCATAGAGCAGCTACATGACCTCATCATAAATAAAAGTGTGAGTTATGGCAATATAGCTGTATTGGTGCAAACTAATAAAGAAGTGGAAATGGTTAGAGATGCAATCAAAAGAAGCTTTGAAAATAAAGATGTGCCTGTTGTTACAGATTCAAGTGCTTTGTTGATAAAAGTTCCTGAGGTCCAAGCTATTATTGCACTTATGAAGTATGTCTTTAAAAAAGAGAGATACTATTTAAGCAAATTCAACATACTAACAGGTAATGAGCCATCAGCCGAATTGGATGTTAAAGATTTAACAATTTATAAAGATGACATTGATGTTTTAGCTCAACATATTGTAGATAAATTTGAGCTTTTTAATGGAGATTTAAATGTCATTAAATTTTTGGAAATTTCTTCAAGATATAAAGATATTGAGGACTTTTACTATAATGTAGATTCTTTGCAAGAAAATATCACAAATATTGAGGAGTTAAATGCTATAAGAATATTAACTGTTCACAAGTCAAAAGGTCTTGAGTTTGATAATGTATTTGTACTTGATAGAATGGTTAGAAAGTCAAATAGAAAATCCACATTCTTATTTGACTATGATGGTGTTTTCTTAGATGATATTAAATATAGACTTCCTATGCGCGAGGCATTAGACCCTGAATATAAAAAAGCGGTTGAAAGAGAAGAAAAAGCAGAATATATGGATATGTTGAATAATTTATATGTTGCTTTTACAAGAGCTAAAAAAAGATTGTTTATTGTTAAAAGCAGTGACTTTGATCATAGTATGTTTTCTATGCTAAATATTTCTGCTGGAGTTCAGGGTGAATTTGGGGAAGTTAGCCGATTTGAGAGGGTGAGGAATTTTGTTCAAGAAGAGTATGATAGAATTGTTTTGGATAATAAATTTTATGGTAAACAAAGATATATAGATAATAGAATAAAAACTTTGAATATATTTGATGAAGCTTTTAAATATAGTGTTGAGGTATTGGCTTCGTTAGATATTGATGGGGTAAATAGTGCAATTAAGCAGGTTTTGGCAAAATATGGTGCTTGGATTGATGAATATGGCATAGAGAATATTAAAAAGATGCTTATAAAAGTTGTAGCCTCTGGGAATTTGGAAAAATATTTTTATAGCAAAAGAATGGTGCCGGTGAAAACAGCTGGGCTTACAGTAGAATATGTAGATTTTTTAAGGGTAGAAGAGGATGAGGTTAGGGGGCTTATTCTTGTTCTTAGTGAATTGGATATAAAAAGAGGGTTGCGAGTTCGACGAGGATTAAGAAAAATTTATCCTGATAAAGATATTTCAATCGAATTGCAAAAAATGTAATGGGTCCCCAAAAGGGGACATTACATGAAATACCTCAAATATTCTTTTGAGAAACCAACATATTTTATATTGTTTTTCTCAACCATTTGAGTAATTTCAAGTTTGAGTAAATAATTGGTAAAAATTTTTGATATTTTTTTACCAATTCTTTTTAGAAACCCTACTTCTACAAACTCCTCTTCTAAAAGCAAAGAGACAGTTTCAAAAAGTTCGTCTGCATCAGGAAGCTTCAATATATTCGCGGAGAGAGTGTTAAATATATCATCGAGAACATAAGAAGTTACTTCAAAAATAGCTTCATCATCTTCTTCACTATCCCCATATAAAGAAAAGCTTTTTTTAAATGAATTGCTTTTCTGCATGGGGGATACTTTTAGCATCTCATCCGAGGATGAACAGCTTAGAACTTTTTTGTTTATTTTTTCTAAGTCTTGTTCACCAAATTTAGGGAGATTTGCCAATAATTTTTTTAACAAATCTCTATATTCACTAATTTGTCTTAAGGTTGTTTCGTTTTCCCAACTATGAATTGTCTTTTTAGTTGGCAAACAAAACGACAAACCTCTTAAACCAATCTCTACTATTGAATCTAAATCATCGGCAACTCTATAAGATGTAAAGCCTACAGAGTCATTTTTAAATAATGTCTTTAGCTCCAATAGTGTTTTAGCATTGGGACAATCATACTCTATTGATACGCTTTTATTTTTAAATTCATTAGTTACATCCAAATTAATATAACTAACTTTTTTATTTTTTGAAGCGTATTTGCTGCTAGCGTTCATACCAGTTTCCTCATCGTTTGTAAAAACGATTTCTACATTGTCAGGTATATCACCGCTTAAAAGCAAATCTATTACAACTGCATTAGTTATTGTATTATCTAGTGCTCCCCGTACAATATTGGTTTCAGGATTAACCAATAATGTTTTATTGCTCCAAAACCCTTTATAGAATGGTTTTATCAAGTCCATGTGGGTTATAATAGAGACGGCATGTTGTCTTCTTGCTTTGACTATAACTCCAATATTTTCATCAATGTAACAATTCCTTCCGACAACTTTGCATATTTCAAGAATTTTTTCGGCTTTTGCCTCAAAGTAATCTTTCACATAAGGCAAAGCGATATCTTGAAAAATTTTCAAGATATTGTTGTCTGTAGGATTGAGCATATTTTTATTCCTCCTAAAAACAAATAAATCTGTTAAGGCGGAATATATATAAAGAACATTTCCATCAAATGCAATTTGTGCATTTTCCATTACAGGATGTTT
>JALUWO010000038.1 GCA_027019405.1 Candidatus Altimarinota bacterium
TTTACAAAATGAACAAAAGCTCTTATATGTGTTTATAGACCTAGATTTTGTGGAAAAATAGTAAAAAATGAAATTAGAAAAGATATTAAAAGAGAAATAAAGTATTGAAGTTGATGAATTTTAGATAATTATTAAATAACAAATATGATATTTAAAGATGATTGGTTTATTTTTACTAAATCATACCTTTTATTAGCAAGTGATGGTTGTTTAGAATTAAAAAAAGATATTGAAAATATAAATAAAAATAAAATTTTAATAATCTCTATTTTATTTAATTTTAAACATTCTATAGAGTTGATATTAAAGACAATTAGTTTGAAACTTTATTCAGATTATTTACACATTCATGATGTATTATGACTGTTAGATAATTTAAATAAAAAAATAAAAAACAATGATTATTTAAAGATAAAGTGATTTCTTGATTATGTAAATTTTACTACTAATGAAGGTTATGATACAAAAATATATATCAATATTGAAGATATAAAATCTATTATAAAGAGAATAAAAAAAATAGTTTGTGATTATTACTATTTAAATATAATTAATCCTTTCTTGTTAGAAAAGAATATTGAAGATAAAAATAATACCTTATTTAAGTATCCTGAATATTGAAAGTATATAAATTATAAAAAATTAGTAAAAGAAATTGATGTTGAAATGGTAAATAATATATTTGAAGATATAGATTACATATTAATGCATTTACATATGTTTTTTATAATGATGGAGCTTTATAATACTTACATAAACAAACAATTTAACCATTAAATAATAAATATGATAAGAAAAATTTTAGATAAATTTAATTATTCTCATTATTTTAATAAAAATAAATTCAAAAAGGTAAATATTCAATTATCAAATTTAACTAAAAAAATTGCTAATTGGCAAGTAGAATTAGTTAAAGAATATAGAAATTTTGTTTTACAAATAAGCTTGTGAGTATTAGCTATTATTTGAGCATTGTTATATAATATTGATAAGTTAAGATTGTTAAAAGATTTTTTTCTTATTAAAAATATACTTTTTTGATTTTTAATTTTTATTTTGTTTAGTTTTTTGTTCTTGGTTTTTACTTATGCAATAGATACATTTTACATAAAGAAAATTCAAACAGAATTATCTAAAAAAATTCAAATATTAAGTGAATGAATTATAAAAATAAATAAATTTAATTTTTGAAAATCAGATGCTGAAAAACTAAATAATGAAATTAAAAAACCAATTTCAAAAGTTTGAAATAAAATAGTTATACTTAACCTAATTTTAAGTATTATTGCTTTTTTATGATTTGCTTATGCTATTGTGTATATTTTTATTTTAGTTTATAATTTATAACAAATGCCAACCCAAACAATCCCAAACTGATGGAAAAAAGTGAGGTTAGGAGAAGTATATAATATATCATCATGATTATGAAAATGAAGAAAATATTTTTGAAAATGATTTCCATTTTTAAGTTATAAAACAATATTTAATAACTTTTTTGTTCCTGAAAAATTAGAAGACTTGGTAGATACAACATTAGAAGAACAAGAAAAATTTTCTATTAGAAGATGAGATGTTTTTTTAACTAGAACTAGTGAAGTTATTGATGAAGTTTGAATGAGTTGTGTAGCATTAAAAGATTATCCTACTGCTACTTTTAATTGATTCTCTAAAAGATTAAGGCCTAAAAAAGGTATTGATATTTTGCCAGAATATATAGCTTATTTTTTTAGAAGTGATTATTTTAGAAATCAAGTTTCAAATGTATGTTCAATAATAACAAGAGCAAGTTTAAATAATGAAATTTTAAATTCTCTTTCCATCCTCCTTCCGCCCCTGCCCGTCCAACGTAAGGTAGCTTCGATACTTTCTGCATATGACGAACTTATAGAAAACAACAACAAAAGAATTAAGATTTTGGAATCTATGGGAGAAAAGGGATTGCAGATGATTTTATCAGAAGATGACCAGAAGATAGAAGAAAAATCTATTTTAGAAGAAAATCAGTATTTTAGGTTTGTAAGAGAAAATGTAAAAAAATTTGATTGAGATAAAATATATTATGCAACAGCTGATATTGATTGAATAAATATAGTTTGAAAATGAGAAAAAATAAATTACGAAAACAAACCTTCAAGAGCCCAAAAACAGCCAGTTATAAATTCTGTTTGGTTTGCAAGAATGATAGATACTTATAAAGTTTTAGTTTTTTCTGATGAGAATAAAAGTATAGCAGATAATATTTTACTTTCATCTTGAATGGTTTGATTTCAGGCAACAAATGATATTTATTTACCATTTTTATTTTGGACAATAAATAGTAAAGATTTCCATAAAATTAAAGATAGCTATTGTACAGGTGCTACACAAAGAGCTTTGACAAATGATTGATTGAAAATGATAAAAATTAAGTTTCCAGCAAAAGAAAATATTATTAAATTTTGAGAATTTGCAAAATCTATCCTAGATGAAATCCTAAACCTTCAACTTCAAAATCAAAACCTAAAACAAACAAGAGATTTACTTATTCCACAGCTTGTAAGTGGAAAGTTGGATGTGGATAAGATGGAGATATAGTGTAAATGTTTAATTTTTAAGAAACAGATTATGGAAAATAAAATTTATAATAATATATTGGAGATTTTATCAAAACTTAAAAATAATAATCTAGATTTTAGATGAATATTTATTTCACCAATTGGGTATTGTCTTATAAAAACTTATGTTCAAGATAAAGGATTGAATATAAAGGATTGTATTTTTGATGATAATGTAGATTGATTTTTATCACAAATAGGATTTTATGATTGAAAATATAATTTAGTAAATGATTATGCTATTCATAATGTTTCACCAATACATACAATAAATTCTATGAGTTGAGAGGAAATAGAACAGATAGTAAATAAAATTTATCTTCAAATTAGTAGTCAATTATGAAATGAATATAAAACTGTTGTTAATAAATTAAATGATGCTTTATCTGAATTATTAAATAATATACAACATCATGCTTGAACTATTGAAAAATGAGATGAAATTACAGAAAATATACCATTCAATTTTTCAGCTTCTCAGATTTATCGTAATGATGAAACTATTCATATAGCAATAGTAGATTCATGAGTTTGAATATTTTCAACTATTAGAAAAACTAATCCTAGTATTTGAGAAGATGTGGAAAAAGCTATTAAACTTGCATTAAAAAGGTGAGTAAGTGGAGCAAGTCAAATTAAAAAATATTATTGAATCCATAATCAATGATTGGGTCTGCCAAAAACAAAAGATATAATAAAAAATTTAGAGTGAGAATTGTTTATTGGGACAAGAGATAAATTGTATTATTTTTCTTGAAAAAAAGATAAAGAAAAAATATTTGATTTGCCTATAAAATGGAAAGGAACATTTTTAGTTTTATTAGTTGATTACTGACATTTAGCTAGTAAAATTTGACAAAAAAATAAAAATGATTATAATGAATTAGATAGTTTATTTGTTGAGTAAAAAAAATGAAGATAAAAATAATTGATTATGTTAAATGACCTGTTGCTAGTAGTAGATTTAAAGCAAAAGAGATTATAGAACAAAAAAATATAGACTTTTCAAAAGATGATATTATATTTGATTTTCAAAATATTGAAGTTGCATCTCATTCATTTGTAGATGAGCTTATAGGACCTTATATTCAAGAGATTTGAAAAATTCCACAAAATGTTAAATTTAAAAATTGTAATGAATATGTAAAAGATCAAATTAAATTTGTTATTACAGATAGAATTAAAAATCCTATTTATGCTTAAAGTCTATGATTCATAGGCTTTTTTTAAACTTCCCATTGACAATATCATCAAATTTCTTTAAACTAAAACTAGTTTATTCCTATGTTTTTAATATGTCAAACTCCTACACAGAATCAAATTTTACAGAATTACCTGCAATTTCGCAGCTAGAAA
>JALUWO010000039.1 GCA_027019405.1 Candidatus Altimarinota bacterium
AAATTAGAAACAATAGATGCAATAAAAAAATTTAGAGATGCTTTAGTGGAGTTTATTGAAGAGGCTGATTATGAATAAAAGCTTAGCAATACATCATGATAATATCATATTTGATCTGTTTGATAATGATATATATTTTGATTTTAGCTCGGTCGATGGAGGTGAAACAGTTGATTCTTATATTTCAAGAGAAATAATATATGAGATCAAAGAGCAAGATTTTGATATTATTTTTATCAAAGATAATCTCTCAAGCAATTATCTTGAACTTTTAGGACTTAGAGTTGCCTATCATATACGATTGTCAAGTGAGCTTGGAGATAAAAGATTTTTGCCTATAATTATCTTAAGTGATATAGATAGCTATATGCTCAATAGCTTTGATCCAACAGCACAAATACTTTTCACTAAAAATATATTTATCGTAAAAAATACAAAAAATGAAATCGAAAAAATAAAAAATAAAAAATTTTCAAATTTTACACTTGAAGAGTATAAAACTGGTTTTTTAAATAGAATCACTGTCGAACCCCCAAAAGATTACTTAAGTCATCACAGTATTGCCAATGAATGGAGTATCTATAGATGGAGTAAATTTTTGGATGTGGATTCTAACAGTGTTAAAACTAACAATGAAAAAATCCAAAATATGCTCTATTTTAAATATTTGAAAGAGATTTACAAACAAGAAGATAAACATTTGGATAAAAATATTTGTAAACTTAATAGCAAAACAAAAGGAAATATCTTACTTATTGACGATGAATGGAACAAAGGTTGGAGTGATATATTGGCCAAGATATTTAAGAATTATGACAAGGTTGATTTCCAAACTTTTAAATACGATTTTAAAGATAAGAGCAATTTCAATCTTAATTTTCAAATAAATCATAAAGGATTAAAGCAACAAATTCAAAATGCTGATGTGATTATCTTGGATTTGCGACTTATCGAGCAAGATCATGATGAAGATACTGATATAGAAAATTATTCAGGCATAAAAATCCTTGAAAAAATACACGAAATCAATGTGGGCATTCAAGTCATTATGCTAACAGCCACTAGCAAAAGCACTATTTTAGAAAAACTCTACGAAAAAAAGATTTTAGGCTATATCAAGAAAGAACATCCTGAAGATAGAAGCATAAATACAGTAGAGAATATAAATAAATTTATTAAATTGATCAATAAAGGCTTAAAGCGAAAGTATCTAAAAGAAATATATATTATCAAATCCAAAATTACTAATCTTTTGGATATCGAATTGACAGAAAATATTAAAGATCAAGATTGTAAAATTTTTGCTAAATTTAATAGATCAAAAGATTATTATATGAAATTTGCTCTAAAAATATATAGAGAAGCACTTTATACTTTTGAAGTATTGGATAGCAATTTAAAAAATAGGTTTATTTTTGCAATGTTATCCATTATAAGTAGTTTTGAAGCAATAAATAGCATTCTAATAAAAGAGTTTCGCAATGATGATGATAAATTTTGGGATGGCACAATAGTTCAAAAAAACAAACTAAATGATAGGCTTGAAGAACTATATCAAAAACTTAATGGAGAAGGAAAATTAGACATTCAAGCTATGATACAAAATAGAAATAATTATTTGCATTCAAATATTAAAACCGTGCATATAGAACCAGGGGACATCGTTAAATTATTTGAGGCTGAGTTAAAGATGATTCAAGCTATAAAAAATTATCAAAATTAGACAAAATATGTCTATAAAAGTTAATACAATTCTTCCATAAAACTTGAAGGAGGATATTGTGAGTATTCAAGCAACTTTGGAACATTATGGTGTTAGATCAATTTGGCATTTTACAGATATAAGCAATATCCAATCAATTGAAAATAATGGGCTTTTATCTTTGCGTAATCTGATAAATAATAAAATAAATGTTGCTTGCTATGGGCAAATCAAATTAAGCTTTAGATTTATGATATAATTTTAGG
>JALUWO010000040.1 GCA_027019405.1 Candidatus Altimarinota bacterium
CTACTGCTTTGTTAAAACATTCTTCTTGCTTATCTCCATAGATATTGTTATGGTAGTTGAAATGGGCTATAAGAGAAGAGTATTCAAAAGGTTTAGCTTTTGTGATACCTACATCATTTTCATCAACTATTTTTATAAGCTTTGATATGGATGGATAATTTTCCTCCTCTTCTAAATACTCCCAAATAAGTCCTGCACTACTTTTACCACCTTTATATTGATGATGATCAAAATATTTCTTTCCATCATATCTTTTGCCGATATCAATAACCATATCATATGAGCTAAAATCTTTTGTTTCATGTTTTAGTCTTGTTACCGATATTTCATCATCGCCAAATAGCTTCAATAAAGCTATTGCTGTTACTTCGTCCGCATGAAAGATACCATTGTGTGTTGCTACTTTTAGTTTCATTGTTCTACCTTGTAGTTTTTTCTATTATAATGTTTTTTGCTTGGTTTTACTCTTGTTGCTGGGTTAAAGCCCCAAAGTATTCTTTGCTTTTGCTTTGGTATTTTTATCTTTATTTTTGTTTTCATGGTTTGCTCCTTGTTTTATGATGTAACTATATTGGATAGTATGGACATATTTTGAGTATCGTATTTTGTTTTTCAATACAAGACAGAAAGATTTTCACTCCAAGCACTATCCAAATTCACTTCCAACCTCTTTTTGAGAGAAAAAATATTTTTTACTTTGAAAAATCTTGCTTTTTCTTTTGACAGCAACTAAATAGGCTTTCAAGTTTAATTTGTACTTAGAAAATAGTGTTTGCATATTTTTTATAAATTCATCTATTAAGTAAAATATTGATATAATTCTATACCCCACAAGAATGCTCTTCTGAAGCTATTTATGGAGTATTTAAACAATTTTTGTCCTAAGTTGCTGACTACAATTTGGGCTATATTAAGAAAAAATAAGGAATCAGTAATGTATCTTAAATGTAAAAATTGTGGACATAAAGAAAAAATTAATACAAAATTAATTGGAACCATACTCGGAACAGCAACTAGTGGTTTTGGAATGTTTGCATGGACTTCTTTTTTATTTGCCGGGACTGGTATGGCAGCTGCATTATGTACTGCAATTGTAGCTGGAGGACCAGCGATTTATGCTTATAAAAATAAACTTATTAAATGGATAGTTGATAAAGGTTATAAATGTGAACAATGTGGTGATATTAATTGGGAAGTAGTGCCCGAAAAAGATACTGAAGTGATAAATGATATTAACTCAAAATTTAAATATATAGAACAATGTTTTAAAAAACATGAAAAATATACACAAAATTTTATAGATAAAACACCTATTGTAGAAAGAATTAAAGATGATCCAAATAATGTAGGAACCATTTTAAGAAAAATAGCTGAATATGGAACCAAACTTATTTTAAATGAATATTATGGAGAAAAATATGATTCTTCTAATTATACATTTGAAAACATGATACAACAACTAAAAAAAAGAAATATAGATAAAACATATATAGATATTTTATATGAAATAAAAAAAATAGGCAATAAAAGTTCACACCCTCAAGATACAACCAAGTTAGATTTTACAGATATACTACCGGTTGCAAAAAATTTATGTATATTTTTAGATTTTTTAGATAAAACTTTATCAAAATCAAAATTAAATTAGAAAGGCTGTGGTATTTAATAAAAGAGAAAATATAAATTTTCTTTTAATAGACTATCGTTAATTATTTTAAAATTACAACAACCTTTTTTGTGTCATACATTTTAGTAGCCTTACTAACAGTCATATCAATGCCTCTTGCAAGAAGATACCATGCAAAAATAGGTCCCAGCAATAATGCATAACTAAGTCTGGAAGCTAGCATAACTCCAGAATCACCAACTATCTTTATAAGGGCTTGCTCATAACTTTTATAAGATATTTTCTTTCTCATATAGGCAACAGTAAATGGCCATATAGTTGCTACAGTGCCTACTGTAACACCGCCTATAATGACATGAAAAGCATCTACTGGGCGGATTGAGTTCAATAATTCATCCATTCTGTCTTCTGTAATATTTTGCAATTCATTATTTTCAATACCGCTACCAAAAACCATATGGTTGTCAAGATATTCATGTGCAGCTTCATCTGTAGTCATGATTGGTATATCTGGATATTTATCTAAAGCATGTTCAATTATGCTCGTATCTTCAGCTCCAGTAGCTTTTAACGATACTTCAAGCTCTTGGCCTGTTTGATGATTGGTAAAAATTATATCTGAACCTGGATAGCTTTCATCTTGATGCATTTGTGCATGCCAAACATCATTGTCACTATTTTCTGCATTGGTTACCATTATCTCAAACATTTTTCCTTTTATGGTGTTGATAGCTCCTTCTAACTGTTCTGGATCATATTCTCTAAATCTATTGGCTATCTCTTCTATCGTTGCATCATTTCCAAGCTGTGAAGACCACCTTAGCCTTATAGCTTCTAAAAAAGTTTCACCAAGTGGTCCTTTTAATTTTTCATAATGACCTGAGAGTAAATAAGCCATAGCAACATTCGCAAATATTTCTCCATTTAAGACTTTTTGCTCTTGTATAAAATCTCCAGTAAGCCATTGCTTAAATCTTCTACCAACAAGTTTGATATTATCCATGCTAAGTGTATTTTTTAAAACACTAAATTGGTAGTATGTAATCTTTTTCAATCTATATACTATACTTTTGATAGTTTTTTTAGGAATTGAAAAACTTCCACTTTTTTTAGTCTCTTCAAATCCAACCCAAAAAAGAACTCCAATGAGATTTGTTATAACAATTTCAGCCGGAATAAGGGGGTTAACCATAGGAATTACTGAAAATAAAGAGAATAAAACAGATATGATATGTTTAATGCCAAATAAAATTGTAAAACCAATACCACTTATTAATCCAAAATATTTAAAAACATCTGAAGGCTTTTTAAATTTTATACCAATATGCTTGGCAATAGAAAAAGCCATCCAAGCCTCTAAAGCCATCGATACAGTTACACCGACACCCATTTGCCCTGGCAATCCTGCAAGTATTGCATTGATGATGGCAACTTCTGTGATGACAGAATATATGTCATTGTCAATAGTATTTGTTTTTATTTTAAAAACATCCTTAAATGGCTCAAAAATAAAATCTCTTACTTTTTTATCTTCAAACAATTGCTTAATTTTATCAAAGTTGGCTTCAAACCAATCTTTGGCATTTTTATAATTTGATTTGTAGCTATTAAATTTATCTTTGATGTCCATTTTTATATCCCCTTTTAATAATAAAAACTATTATTGTTTCAAATACTCTCTTAACTCGTTCCTAATCTCCTCTTTTAAAGAAGTAGGTTCTATTACTTTTATGTAAGGTACCCATTTTTTAATAAGATCTTTTACTTCAATGGCTTGTGTTACTCTAAAACTTAGAATCAATGTGCCATCTTCTTTTTGTTCAACCTCTTTTTGAGAAGGAAGATGCTTTTTTACTTTGAAAAATCTTGCTTTTTCTTTTGATACTTCTACTATAACATCAACTAAATAATTTCTAAAGTTTGGTCTATATAAAGAAAATGGTGTTTGCATACTTTTTATAAACTCTTCTATATCTAAATTGGTATGAAATATCTTTGTGTGCATTTGTATATTTGTTATGTTTGAGAGTCTAAAGATGCTAAAAGGATACTCTTCATTTGTATTTTCACAGGCAAGATAAAAGTTTTCATTCATAAATACTATCTTATACGGCTTTACTTCATATGTTTTTAAAGCATTATGCTCTTTTTGAGTAAGAGTTATATACCTTTTCCACCTTATTGCTTTTTCTATATCTTTCAAAAGTGTTTCATCGCCTTTTTTTGTTTCATAAGGCTTGGTGATAAAAGTATAACACTCTTTGGATTGGTTGATTTTTGATTCGATTATTCTTTTATCCGCATCGCTTATAT
>JALUWO010000041.1 GCA_027019405.1 Candidatus Altimarinota bacterium
GGAAAATATGGTGTTTTCTCCACTCCGTTACGAAAACGGATTTTGATTGGAAAAATGTAATAAAATTTATATACTAAATATAACTTTATTTAATAAAGAAATTAATATGGCAAATAAAAGAAAAAACGAGGCAAAAACTGATATTGATCTTTTTAATTACATAAAAGATAATAGAGTTTATTCTAAAAAATGGACTGTTCAAAAACAGAGTAACAAATATATTCAAGAAATTTTAGATAAAACAAGTAAAAAAGGTACTGGTAATCAAGGTTATCCAGATTTAATTTATGTTAATGAAAATAAAAAATTATTAATTTTAGTTGAAAATAAAGATTCAGTTAAAAATCACATTTCTAAAAGTGAAGATAAACCAATTGATTTTGCAGTAGACGGAATCAAACATTATCTTTCTTTTTTTACAGAAAAAAAATTATCTCAAGAAAAAGAAACAATCAAAAAATACTTGGAGCATTGGAAAATTGTTGGTATAGCATTTTCTGGAGATATTAATGATGAATATAATCATAGACTAGATACATTTATTATCGAAAAAGATAATATTCAGAATATTAGTAAAAATGAAATCTTAGATGAAGAAGATTATTTATCTTTTTTTGAAAATATTGATTTAGAAAAAATATCAAATGATATTTCAAAATCATCAAGTGAAATAAACAGATTATTGAGAAATTTAGATTCACAAAAAAGACCCGTTTTGCTTAGTGCTTTAATGATTTGCTTATTTGAAAGAGATGATCTTAAAAATTCTTTTAAAGGGAGCTATTTAAATTTTGATGCTCAAGATATTATTACAAATATTCCAACAACAATAAAAAAAATTCTTAGTAGTGAAAATATAGCTCAAGAAAAAATAAATATTTTGACAAATGAATTAGCTTTTATAAAAACAGATAAAGATTTAAACGATACATCTGTTCTAAAAGATATTTTAGTAGAATTAGAAAATAATGTTATTCCACTTTTTAAAAGAAAAACAAATTATGATATTATTGGAAAATTTTACGAAGAATTTTTAAGATATGCAGGAATAACAAATGTAAAAAAAGGAATTGTTTTAACTCCAAACCATATAACATCTTTATTTACAGATTTAATTGACATCAAAACAAATGATGTTATTTTTGATCCAGCCTGTGGAACTGGTGCATTTTTGATTGCAGGAATGAATAAACTAATTCATGAAATAGAAAACTCTAATATATCTGACAAAAAAGAAAGAATTAAAAACATTAAAGAAAAACAACTCATTGGATTCGAAAAAAGTAGCACGATGTATTCTTTGGCAATATCAAACATGTTATTTAGAGGGGACGGAAAATCACAAATTTTTAATGAGGATTTTTTCTCAAATAAAACAGATGAAATCTTAAATCATTTACCACAAAAACCAACAATTGGATTTATAAATCCACCATATGGGGGGAAAGACAATAAATCAAATCCCACAAAAAAAGAAATTCAATTTTTAGAAAAAATGTTAGACAATTGTAGTAGATATGGTGTTATTATTGCTCCATTGTCTACATATTTTAAAGATGATAATGATAGAAATAGAATTTTATCAAAACATACATTGAAATATGTAATAAATATGCCGAGTGAATTATTTCAACCAAATGCTTCTACGCATACAGCAATTGCGGTTTTTGAGACAAACAAACCTCATAATGATAGTAAGGTAGTTTTATACGATTTAGAAGATGATGGATTAGTTTTATCAAAAACAAAAGGAAGAACTGATGTTCTAAATAAATGGAATAATATTAAAAAAGATTTATTAGAAAAAATTAATCATCCACAAGTAAATGAAGATTTAATTAAATTAGTATACAAAGAGATAAAAGATAATGATGAATGGATAATACAAGCTCATTCAAAAACTAATTACGACACTTTATCAGAAAAATCATTTGAAAAAACAATAAAAGCATATTCTATTTTTTTAGTAAAATTGAAGTTAGATTTATTAGAGAAAAATCTTGATGAAGTCGAATTATTAGATATTTTTACAAGTGCTTACTTAAATAATGAATCAGTAAATAAGAAGAAATTAAAATTAAATAAAACTAGTTTTAAAGAGTTTGATTTATCAAAATTATTTACAGTTAGAGGTTCTAAAAAAAGTTTTACAAAAAATGAAATATCTTATGGAGAATATTTATATGTCACTACAAGTAATAAAAATAACGGGGTTACTTGTACATCAAATATATTTACAGAAAATGGAAATGTAATAACAATTGATAGTGCTACAGACGGGAAAGCATTTTATCAAGAATTAAAATTTGTTGGTTCAGATCATGTTGAAGTAATAGAGCCTATTAATTTTAAATTAAATAAATATACTGCATTATTTTTTACATCAATATTAAATTTGCAAATATTTAGATATGGGTTTGGTAGAAAAAGATCACAAACAAGGATAAGACAGGAAAAAATATTTTTGCCAGCCAATAAAAAAGGTGAACCTGATTTTCAATTTATGGAAAATTATATAAAATCATTGCCTTATTCTTCAAATTTATAGTTTTATAAAAATATCATGTCTGATTTAAAAGCTATAGAAAAATTAAAATTAGAAAAACTTTTTGGTATGGAAAGTGGATATGTTTTAGATTTCTCAAATAGGAGTTTTCAAAATTTTATTCTTGATAATTCTGGTATTGATATTTATGAAGATGAAAATTGTACTGATTCAAAAGCAAATAGACTAAGGTCTTTTTGGAAACAAGAATCAAATTATGTAGTTGGAAATCTTTTAAAAGAGCTTTTAGAATATTATAGAGTGACTAATCAAGAAGCTGATCAAAGTGAACAGAATCTTTGGAATGAATGTTTGAAAATTACTGAAAGATTAATTCAAAATAATCCAGTTCAAAATCTTAAAACATCAAGAATCAAAAATATTGATCATAGTTTTATCCAAGAACATATTGAAAAATGTGATAAAAAAATAAATGATGAAGATTTTTCTGGAGCAATAACAAATGCAAGGTCTTTGGTTGAAACAATTTTACTTCATATTGAATCTGAATTATCTGAAACAGATAAGAAGTTTAATGGAGATTTAAATTCACTTTATAAAAGAATTTCTAAAAAACTAAATTTATCAGTTGATAAAAATCAGAAAATAGAAAATTCTTTAAAGAAAATTATTAGTGGATTTTTTTCAGTAATTTCTGGAATAGCAGAGTTAGGAAATGATTTAGGAGATAGACATGGAAAGGCTAAGAAAAAATATACAGTAGAAAGACATCATGCAATTTTAGTTGTAAATAGTGCAAAAACTTTTACTGAGTTTATTTTTAGTTCCTATGAAAAACAAAATAAAAAATAAGGAGTTTTGAAAAATGAAATTCACCCCTTTAATTCCCCTCTTTCATTTTTCAAAACAAAAAAATAAAAAATAAATAATAATAAAAGCCCAACAACAAAAGAATAATATGGATAAATTTTCTCAAAAATACGCTAAAGGCACGTTGCACTCTCACTCCGCTATCGCTCTGTTCGGCTCGCCTAACACAGTATATGCGGTTCACTCGTTGTACTTCGCTCTACCAAACTCTGCAATACTGCGGGGCATCGCATATCCACAAACGTTATACGATATGTTTTTAATATAACAAAAAATAACAATTAAGACTAATTTGAATATTTATAAATCTTTAACATCTAATTGTTTATTTACTTCTTCAGTTATGTTTTTAATTTCTCAATCATCTAAACTTAAAAATTTATAATAAATATACATATAAACAAATCAAAACAATCAAGCTAATAAATTAAATATATATTTTATGATTATAAAAGTTATAAATCAAAAACTAAAAAGTAATCATAATATAGCTGAACTATTATGTAAAGAAGAAATACTTCAAAAATTATTTAATCCATTTAACAA
>JALUWO010000042.1 GCA_027019405.1 Candidatus Altimarinota bacterium
TAACTAAACTTAAAGTAAATCCCTTCAACTTTACTTTTATTAAAAGTCTCCAAATCCTTTATAAAACTACTTCTATTTCTCAAAGTTTGATGTTTATCATTAATATGATTACACCACATAGTAATAACTTTATATTTCACAACAGAAACTCCGTCAACATAAATTCTAACTTTTCTCATAACTAAATTTACATATCTGTTTTTATACCTAAATTTAACTCCTATTTTTTCAATATCAAAGTTATTTCTATTATTTATCTCTCAAACAACTTCAAATATAAATAAATTATTTTTACAGATTAAGTCAATAAAATTACTTACTAAATATTTAACATCTTCATTTCACAAATACTTATCATCTCTTATAGCATTGACACAATGTTGTGTCAATACTATATTGTTTTCATTTAAACTTCTTAAATCATTATCTCTTAAGAAGTTTACAATTGTTCTTGAAACTACAACATTACAATTAAAATTAATTTTTTTCATTTTTATTTTTGTTTATTTTTTAAATATTTCTTAACTGTTATAATTATATAGTAAATTTTAAAATAATCAATAGATTTTTTATTTTTTTATAAAAAAGATAAGAAAACTAAGTTCTTATCCTTTGAAATTAAAAGTCAAAATCTTTAAGATTTTCTAATAATGTATTTATTTTTTCAATTTCTTCATAATCTTTGACCTTTTCAAACATATAATAATAATAAATTAAATTCATTTTTTTTAATATTTTTTTATACTTTTCCATAAAATTAAAATATTCATATTCTTCTCAAGAAACAATATCAATCACAGTATTCTTTCATTTATAAGATATAATTATTTTATTTTTTTTACCAATGTAGGTTATTGGAAATCCAATTTCTTGCAACATATTTAAAAAATTAAGAATTTCATTTCTAATTTCTCTTCATTGTTTTATAGGATTTATATTAATATTAATATCAACTATATCATTCATACTATCTCATCATATAACTTCTTCCTCTACTATAAAATTATCCTCTATATATTCTTCTTCTCATCATAAATTTATATTTATATCTTCAAAGTCTTCAAGGTTATTTTGATTATTATCTTCAATCAAAATATAATTTTTTCAATATAATTTCTCATTTCTATTTTTTCTTTTGCCTCTTTTACTCATAATTTTTATAATTATTAAAAAATAAATGTTGTAGTATTATAACAAATATTATTTTAAAATCAAGTTATTTATATATTTTTTATATTTATATATTTTTTATTAAAATAATTCAATTATTTAAATTGTCTAGTTTTTTGTTTAGATTTTGATGAGTTGTAATAATGTACTATTGTGCTTAATGTTCATCTAGTCTTTTTTACTGTAGTATGAATTATTTTATTCTTTAGAAAACATTCATTACATTTTTTTAACCTTCTTTTAAATTCATTAATACTATCTTCTGAAATATCTGAAGTTGAAGTATCCAAAATATTAACTAATTCTTTACCAAATTTTTCACATTTTCTTTTAGAACATAATCACTCAAAAGGTATTTGTTCCTTATTTTTCTTAAATATTTTTAACATTTTGTTATTTAGTTATTTATAATATATAAAGGAATTTTATTATTAAAGATTTTTAATTAAAAATCAAGTAATTTATTTATATATATAATAAATTTTTCAATATTTTATATTGATTTTAATTAAAAAACATTATTATAACTCAGTATTTAACTCTTAAATAAAAATATTATGAACTTATATTTTGATATTGAAACAATACCTTTAGAAAATACAAAAAAATTATATAATAAAGAAATTTTGGAACATTATAAAGAATACAAAGATTTTAAAGAAGAATTTAATATGATTTATTGTATCTCTGTTGGTGTTAATACAAAGGAAAAATGATTTTATACTAAAACTTTTTCTAGTGAATGAAATTTAGAAAAAGAAAAAGAAGTTATTGAAAGTTTTTTTAAGATAATACAAAACCAAGAAGAAAAGAAAAAGAAGATTAATTTCATCTGATATAATATCAAATGATTTGATATACCATTTATTTTAAAAAGAGCATTATTCCATTGAGTTAAAATACCAAATAAATTGAAATTTTATAATCAAAAACCACGAGAAATTGACTATATTATTGACTTGTTAGAAATATACAAAACAATTTGATTATGAAATAAATCAGTGAATTTAGAGACTTTAACTTTATTTTTAGGTTTAACTAATCCAAAAGATAATAAAAGTGGTGTCAAATGAAGTGAAGTAGCTAAATTTGTCAAAGAATGAAAATGAAAAGAAGTTGAGAAATATTGTGAGAAGGATGTTAAAGCCTGTTTTGATATATATAATAAGTTTGTTGAATTAAATATTATTTAAATGTATATTTTTATATTTTAAACAGATTAATTTTATTTTATGTATTCAATTTTAGTTTGATTAATTGTTGCATTTTTTTTATCTTTAAAATGAATAACAAATAAAAAACTTCACTTAAAAGATATTGATGATAAATTTATAGTGTTATCAAGATATTTTATAGCCTTAATTATGACTATATTATATATTTATTTTTTTTCTAATATATCTTTAACAAAAGATTTTATTTTCCAAAAAGTGAATTTAATTATTATAGCAATAATAATATTTGATTTTATTTCAACTATTTTCACTCAATATAATTTTAAGAGAAATTGACACTCAACTTTTTTAAATATTAGTTCAATATTAAAAACTATATTATATATACCAATTGCAATATTATTTTTAAATGAAACAATAAATTCATATCAAGCTATTTGAATAATAATTATAATTATTTGAATTGTTTTTTATCAAAAATATACATCAAATTGAAATATAAAAGAATATAATTTTAAAGATTTATATATTTGGATAAATATTTTTCTTAAAATTTTAGTTATTTTTTTATTTGCTTGGTTTATTAAAAATTGATGAAATTATATGTTTATGCTTATGATAGTCTATTTTTGAACTATGACACTTTATATTTTGTATTTTTTATATGATTATAAATTTAATAATGAAAAAATAAACTTAAAAACTGATAAATTATTAATATTAGACTGAATATTTTTTGCTTTATGAAGTATATGAACTATTTATTTATATAGTATCACTGAAAGTTATCAAGTAGCATTAATTTTAACAACAACTTATTTGATGAATGTGATATTATTTAAATTATTTCATAAAGAAAATAATTTTAAACTAAAACTTTTTTTCTCTGTGATAATAATTATTTGAATAATACTATTAAAACTTTCTTAATTAACTTGATTATTTATTTAAATGATTATAACTTATATATGATTTAATAATTTAAATAGTTTTTATTAATTTAAAAAATAATAAATATGATTGAAGTATTTGCTTATACCTATCTTATATCTTCCCTTGTTATATTTATAACAATATTTCTTATTGTATGATTTTGATTTATCGAAGATAAAAACTAAAAGAGTATAATTTTTTATATAATTATAACCTACTAAAAATGACAAAAACTACAAAAGAGATTAAAGACTATACTTATAAAGTTCTTAAAAAATATTGGTGATATAGTGAATTTAGGGAAAATCAAGAAAAAGCTATTATAGATTTAGCTTTAAATAAAAATATTGCTTATATTGAAAAGACTTGAGGTTGAAAAAGTATAGTTTATCAAATACCAGCTTTATTAAAGAAAGGTTTAACTATTGTAGTTAGTCCACTGAAATCACTTATGAAAGACCAAGTTGAAAATTTAGAAAAAAGATGAATATCTGCAACTTATCTAAATAGTGATTTAGATGAACAAGAAAAAAAGAATAGATTTATTAACTTAATGAATTGAAATTATAAACTGCTTTATGTCAGTCCAGAAAGGTTAGCATTTGATAAATTTATTGATT
>JALUWO010000043.1 GCA_027019405.1 Candidatus Altimarinota bacterium
CTATAATCTCCACTTTCACAACTACTCTTACCACTTCTACAAGTATTTTGACAGGAATCTTTATCGTTAAAAAAGCCTTTTGATGATTTTTTATTACATGAACTCATACATTTTTTGTAGATTCTATTACATTTTGAACCAGTTTGAATTATTCGTCCATTTTTTTCATCTATTGCTTTATTAATTGTAAATATAATTTTATTATTAATACCATGAAAAGATGATTCATATACCTCAGATACTTTTCTCTCGTTCCACCTCTCCTGAGGTGGAATGCATACACAATTCTAATCTACCAAAACCTCTCTATTCTCACTAAACCTTCCATATCTTCATAATCTCTAGCACTACTATATCTCCAATGCTTAGCAACATCCACATAGCCTCTTTTAACTGGGTTGTTATGCATATAGTTTATCTTTTGAATCATAGTTTTATCATCTTGTATTAACTTTGGTTGATAACCCTCTTCCCACACTTGATATGTTTTTTCTTTATGGTTAGCTTTTTTACAGAACATCATCTGCTCTAAAATAGTTTTAACATTTTCTTTTTTTAGCATCTCTAATATTTGTTTTACTGTGTATTGTTTAAATGATTGCATAGTTTTATGTAGGTCTTCGCTTGATACCACCATGTGAAGATGGTTTTCTAGCATAACATAGGCATAAACTTTTAAATTATCTTTTTTGTAAAAATTTCATACAGTCTATTATGATTTGTACACTCTCTTTTCTTGTAAATATTGGCAACCAATGAATTATGGTGCAAGTTATAAAATGTGGATGTGTTGGTTCATATATTTTATATCTACTTCTTCCCATTTGAGTATTTTAGTGTAGTTTAGCTTTATGTATGCATTCCACCTCAAGAGAGGTGGAACGAGAAAAAAACTAGGTAACTACTTCATTTATTTAATCGTATCCCATCCACATTTTTTTATCATTTTTAAATAACTATCATTATAAACACTTTTATTATTCATTGCATTCAATAGCCTATTTGCAAAAATACCTGCATCACAACTCATATTATCAAAAATCAACCAAGTTCCTGTATCTCTTGAATCTGCATCGGCTAAAGCATTCATCATGTAAATTCCAATAAAGTTTAAATCTTTTTTACTATATCCATGCTTTATACCACTAGTATGTATTTTCCACATATATGTATTGATAGCAACAACAGTTGCTTTTTTCATAGTTTTACCTATTGAATATTTTTCATGCATTGAATTCAAAAGATTTTGTGTAACCTGCCAATTGCTAGTACTAGCACGTCTAATATCTTCATTAACAATTTTAAATCTAGAATAATCGAAATCAAGAATATCTATTAATTTTATATCAACATTTGCTGTTACTTTGTTAAATCCAGCACATATTCCAAAGAAACAAGGACCACTTTTTTGAGTAAGATAATCATCTATAGTAAACACTTTATCAATTAACATCTTTCTCAATTTTTTTATCTTTTTAGGCTTATTTTCATCTACAAAAATTTGTATCTTGTCCATAACTTTTTCTATATTATGTGCCCTTTTTCTAATATTTATATCTATTTTTTGATTAGATAAAGAATTAAGAGTATATTTTGAACCATTTACAAGCTTCATAGCACTTTTATAACTACTTAATTTTTTAACAAATTTATTCCATTTTTGAATAATTTTCTTTTTCTTTAATCCTAAAGAAAGCTCTTTATACTCTTTTGTATTGCTTAAATATTTTGAATGCGAAAGTATAGTGTTAATTATTTCAGATTTTAATGGTAATTTTACTATTCTTTGAAGTAAAGATTTATCTATTCTAAATTTATTATTTAAAGCA
>JALUWO010000044.1 GCA_027019405.1 Candidatus Altimarinota bacterium
TATTGATTTTTACTTTTTTATTTATACAATTTATCAATAATTTTGAATTAGAGTTTTTTATTGCATTGTTCTTTAGCATATTAAGAATCATTTGATACTCTTTTGTATTGCTTAAATATTTTGAATGCGAAAGTATAGTGTTAATTATTTCAGATTTTAATGGTAATTTTACTATTCTTTGAAGTAAAGATTTATCTATTCTAAATTTATTATTTAAAGCATAGACTATAAAAAAATCATTTTTCTTTTGTAATTCCAATAAAAATATTTCTTTTCTATACTTAGGATATTTGTTATACACTATTTTTAAAGTATTTTTATCTTTAAAAGTATTAAATATTTTATTAATATCTTTTCTATTGATTTTTACTTTTTTATTTATACAATTTATCAATAATTTTGAATTAGAGTTTTTTATTGCATTGTTCTTTAGCATATTAAGAATCATTTGATACTCTTTTGTATTGCTTAAATATTTTGAATGATCTAAAATAAGTAAGAGAATATTATTTGATAAATTGTTTTGTTTGTCAATGTACGACAATTCTTTCGTTGTCATGTTATATTTATTTTCAAAAAAATCTTCAACAAGAGCAATATCATTGTTTTTTACTGCATATAAAAATATCGTTCTTTCAAATTTTGGATAATTATTATATAAAGTACTTGCTAATTTAGAATTATATTCTTTCAGTAATTTATCAACATTTATCTGTGCATTTGTAAAAAGTTTTTTATTTATAGCATCTGTAATTAAACTTACTTTATTAGAGTTGAGTATTTTATTAGTTAAATAAGTTTTATATTTAGGAAAATGAGAAATCACCATATCTATATAATCCATTCTCTCATTATTTACAATTTTTAAAATTATTTGTTGATAATTTCTTAATTTTGCTCCTTTTTCAATTAATAAACTACTAATATTATCCTTCTTAGCCCCTGAATTTATTTGTTTAAGAATGAAAATATCTAGAGCTGAAAAATTTCCATCATTTACATTGGCATTTGCCCCTTTATTTAGTAAAATCTTCGCTACTTGATATTGCCCTTTTTTTAACGCAACAATAAGAGGATATTGATTATTGTATTTTTTATTAATATCCTCTTTATTCATATCTTTTGCAATCCCTACACTATCCTTTATATTACCTGTTTGTAAACTCTCAACAATATTTGAACAACCAACGAGTAAAAAACCTAACACTAAAACTAGTAAAAATTTTGTTTTCATTTTAATCCTTTTTACCAAATTTCCTATAAAATACATACAAAGAGATAAGCAAAATAATGATTATCCCTTAAAAATTATCTTTTAAACTTAAAGTCTATTTTTAAGAGATACTAATCTAAATACGAGCCTGTTACTTATTTATATGTTTTACTGAAACTTTGATTTTTTAAGTTTATACTATTAAAAAAATAGAATGTATATAAATATTTCTTAGAAATGCTAAAAGATACACATATCTTTTTAAAAAGTAGTTTAAATCTGCTCTTGCAAGCTCCTAGTAAGCGGGTTATTAGAAACTTCTCAGAGAAGAAAATAGACAGCAAACTATTTAGTATCTCTTATATTAAAAGAGATACTAAACCTAAAATTGATGCCAAAAAGATACTCTTTATGGCTAAAAATTTCATTGATATCTTAGATTTTATTTACACTTTACATAATCAACAGTATATCCTAAATCCTTATATTTTTCCAAAGCTTTTTTCTCAGCTTTAGATTGTGAATCTGTATATATCTTCACAAAACCACCTGTAGGTTTCCCATTTACATATCTATAGCAAATATATCTACTTGCAAAAACATTACTTACTAATCCTAATAAAATTAAGATAAATGAAATTTTCTTCATTCTGAAACTCCAATAATAAATTTATAAACTCATCTAGTTGAACTCAATTCTCAATTATAATATATTTTA
>JALUWO010000045.1 GCA_027019405.1 Candidatus Altimarinota bacterium
ACAGGTTCTAATACAGGTTCTAATACAAGTGCAACTAATAACACAACTAATAACAATACAAGCTATGAATATTATTTAGATCAATATTGAAATATTATCAAAATAGATGAACCTATCACAAATATAGTGGGAAATGATATATATGATATAGAAAATAATATATTAAAATTTAAGCAAACTAAAAAGAACCTAAATAATAAAGTCAGTAATGAACTGGGAAAATACAAAATCATAACATTAAAAACATACCTAAATTCATTAACTCAAAAACAAGGACAATTATCAAATCAGGCTACTGACCTAAATAATCAAATAAATAATATAAAAAATAATATAGACCAAATAACTAACAATATTAAAAAGATAAAAGAAAAATTGAAGTATAAAGTAGTAAGTATGCAGACTTTAAAAGTAGGATATATAAATAAACTAAAAACACTAGGAATTAATATTTCAGATGAAAGTAATAATTATATTATAGATTGAGATTTGTTTAATGGATGATTTGGGGTAAATAAAGTTTTTTATACATGGTATAAAAAACAACTTAAGGAACAATGAAACAAAATAAATAATCAAATCTGTAATGATGTAGAAACATATGCATATACTGCATATATTGCTCCAAGCTGGAAGAAATATAATACTACTATGGTGCCTGGCGGTAATGCATATACTATGTTGTTTTTAGATAATATTAATGCAGGTAAAAATAAAGTTGTAGATCATAATATAACTCAAAAAGACTATGATATATTTCAAAAATACTATAATAGTATAGTGCAATTATATAAACAATTAGGAGAAATAAAAGTATTTAAGAATTGGATTTCTTGAAAATTTATAGTAAGACCAAAATGATTATTATGAATGGATGTTTTAACTAATGATAATCAGTCAGTAGTTAATATCTATAACCCATTTTTATGGGAAAAGAATACAATTAAACTAATAACTCCAGATACTACACTTGATAGTAATAAAAAGTTTATTGAATATAAATGATTTAATATAGATATAACAAAATTTAATAACTGGTTCCATGATATATGAATAAATAATCTAACTAAGTTGCCTAATAATAATTGACTAGATATATTATATGATAGTAATACAAAAAATACATATGTTCCAATAAAAATAGATAATACAGTATTATCTCAAACCTGTGGTATACAGTGAACTTTAAAACAAAATTTGACTGTATTTATTAAATTTAATTGAGTAAATTATTATAATAGTGCAGTAAGCTATGTAAATGCATATAATAGTTGTGTAAGAAGTTGTAAAAAATGATGTAGTGTTTATAGAGATTGTTATGTTCCTATATTTATTAACCAAGAAAAGAAATATAAACAAGAGCAATTATCTAATACATATAATAACCAGATAAATGATTTTTGTAGTCAGTTAAATAGTTATTTATCTAAGTTTGATGCTTTAAGTTATGTAAAACAAGATAAGTTTGAAAATAAACCTAGTAAAATAAGAGTTTGTTATGAGGAAAAACCTGTATTTTTCAACTATATGTACAAATATAATATACTTGCATATAATGAAACAAGTTGAACATTTGGTAAAAGTAGTGAAAAATTTCTAGATACTAGAGAAGATAAATATCATTATACAGCAGATGGTATGTATATACCTTATTTATATAAAACAAGGTTGCCTTATAAGGTTTGTTATGATATAGATAATATATTTCTAACAAAAAAATTAAAAAAACAATTAGTTGAAAAGTGATGAACTGTAAAAAACTATACTAAAAGTAGTTGAAAATTATGATTTGTATTAGATAGTCATATTGATCTAAACTTAATATCATCTTTATTCTTTAAATGACAAAGTTTCCCAATAGCACGGCAAACAGATAAAATCTTATTTGATGTATTAAATAAATGAGCTGAATTTAATCCTATACATTTATTATACTATCTTAAACAAAAGAATGTATTATATTCTAGTTTATGATTAGATATTAATCTAAACCAAAATAAAGATACAGTAAATTATAATCCATTAACATTCGATGTATGACCAGGACAGGAAAGTATACAAGTACCAAATTCAGAGATTTGATTATCAACTAGGTTTACTAATAAACTAACAAGAGATAAAACACTAAATATAAATTTTAAGACATTTGGTTATAATTATAGATACTATGAACTTAAATATGATTTAGCTTGATGGAGCAAAATTAAAAGATGGGAACAACAAAAATATAATATGGATTTATATTATAATTGAAATGGTGGGAATATAGAAAATTATATAGAAAAATTGAAACAATATAATGATAGATATATAAATGAAATTAGTTGAACCTGAACAAATACATATTGAACTGATACCAAACTTGTATTATGATTATGATGATGATTAGATTTTGATAGAACTAAGTTAGAAGATAATGATTTGTTGAAAACATTTTTAGAAAAAGATGTAATAAATACATTTAAACTAAAAGAAAATTTATATTTATCAACTACACTTAATTTTATCAAAAGTCAGTTATTTAATATTGATTTAGCTAAATTAAAACAATGAAATAATATACAGTCTTTATTGTATATATGAAATAAACAACAGGTTAATACATATTATACATTACATTTAGTTAATGATGTTATTAAAGATAAATTAAAAACTGATTTATGATTTAAAACAAATAAATTAGAAACTGATTTAAAGAATAATTTATGACAAATAAAAGCTCAATATGATTTAGCAAAACAAAATACACATTGATGAATATGGAATACTATAATATGAACTATATCATGAATTAAAGACACTATAACTTGACTATTTACAACTACAACTAATATAATATGAAATATAGCCACAACTGTAACAGATAATATAAAACAAAGAATATGAATTATAACTAATAGCAATATTAGTAAGTCCTGTGCTGTAAGTTCTGATCCTGTTAAATGTGCATTAGATAATGTTGATAGTATTGATAATGATAATACAGATGCTTTAACTAAGATGTATTATGACTTTGATCTTAATGTAGCTAAACCTTGAATATGATATAGTGAATTAAAAATGAGAAATATATTATGAGATAATTTCAAATACTTTGTATATACCCAACATATTAATATATGAGATATTATTCTAAATCCATTCTATTCATTATTTAGAGAAACAAAAGATAAGAAAACAGAAGAAAAGATATGAATATACTCTACTGTTTCAAATATACTTACGGATACTAATCCAAATAATGTAATATGAACATTAGGAATTGATAAATATAATATTAGTGTATTAGTATGAAATATGTTAAATAACCAGTATATTATTGATAGAGTTAAAACAGCAATAAAAAGAATAAGACTATTATGAGTAGATACAAAGGCATTAGATAACTTATCTAAGTTAAAATATGATAATATAGATATAAATGGGTTGAATAGAATATTATGGCAAGAATTTACTCCATTTATGATGGCAACAAAGTTAAAAGATAATATACAAAATTATTATAAAGATAATGTAACTAAAAATAGAAGTGTATATATTCCATTATATAATTTATGGTTCTTATATCATGCAGAAGGAGTAAATAATGGTATGTTAGCAAGTCCTATTATTAATCAGATAGATACAATTTTAAAAAAGAAATTAGGAGAAGAAAAATTTACTAATTTAGTATCTGGTATAGAAAAACATAATATATCATTTCAAAATAATTATTCATGGTATGATATAGTATGAAAGTATAATGATAGAAATAAACAATATAAGCAGTTTAAAGATATAATAAATAATGTAAAAGGTATATTTGATAATGTATATATTTGTTTTGACCCTTCATATAGAAAATATAGTAATGGAAACAAAATTGTAGATTATATAGAAAAATTACCAGAAGATAAAAAAGGTATTTGTGAAAAAAGTGCATTTACATTATCAACAGATGATACAAACAAAACAATAATGTTTCTAAAATATTTCTATTGATCTAATAGTCTTAATGTTTCAGATAATACAGCTATGTGACTAATAGATATGGCTAAATTCTTAGCTTACTATGGAAATAATGAAGGAACTAAATGATGACTAGATTATATAGAATTATTTACAGTAGCATGAGATACACCATATACGGATACTAATTTATTTATAAATACTTTATTAAAAGCTAATAAATATCTTAAAGAATGATATACAGACTTAAATATGGATACAAATTGGTTGTATAAAATGTTTAATGCAGGTAAAATATGAAAACAAAATAGTATAACATATACAACATATTTAGTTAATATATTTAGTCAAATTGATAGAAGTGTATATCAATTAAAGCAGTTACATAAATTATTAGTTGGAATAAAAAATAAAAATCAAATATATGAGGTAGCTGATGTATATTTGTTAGACTTATTAGCAAACCAAAGAAATTATTTAGATAATATACAATATGCACCAAATATACATACATATACACAATTAAAAGATTATATAAATTGACAAACATTGCCAAACTTTAATCAATATAGTTTATTTGATGCAGTTGCTAAAAAAACACAGTTATGATATTTACAAAGTGTTAATAATAGTATTGATTTAGATAGTTATTATTATCATTTATTTATATGACAAATAAAAGAAAAAATAGATTGTAATAAAACATTTACTTGAGATAATATATTAATCAATAAATGTATAAATATTAAAGATGATTTGGTAAGTAGTGCAAATATAACAGATTTTAAATTTAAAATGACTAAGTATGCTAAAGAATATGATTTTGTAGAGCTATGGAAACAAGTATGAGGATTATTATATTTTACTTATCAAAATCAAAAATACTTATGACAAGCCTGGGATTTTAAACAAACAGATGAATATAAAGAACTAACAGCTAAATATTGACCTAATTGGGTTCATAAAATAGCAGGTGCAATATGAAATTGTACTTGGTATGCTAACTATTTGCACTGGAAATCTAAATTGCCAACATGATGAGGTATTGCAGGTAATGCAAAAGATTGGTGTAAAAATGCAGAAGCTAAATGATATAAAGTCGTTTACACAAAAGATATTGTAAATCCACAATCTCAACTAAAAATAGGTGATATTACGGTGTTTAATGAAAACTATCCAACATACTATAACTACCAAATGAAAGCATATTGAACTGTTTATGGACATGTATGAACATTAATATGAATTGATGATAATAGTAATGCTATTTTGATAGAGGAAATGAATTATACTAGTATAATTAAAGGAGGAGATACATTATGGGTAGTAGATAGAAGATGGGATACAGACTGGAAGAAATCTACTAAATGTTTCATAGAAACTGATAGTTTTGACTGGAAATATGAAAGTTGAAGTTGAAAAACAGAGAAAAAATAACTTGAAAATTGTTAAATAAAAATTATATTAAAAGTGTCCAAACGACTGGACTTCATAAGTATCTTCATCTAAGATTATTATAGTTTTGAATAGTCTTAATTTAAATGAAGAGCCTAGAACTAATGTTCTAGGTTTTTTCTTAATTTTAAAAAAGTATGAAAAGAACTTGAAATATTTTAAAATATTATTATATTGTTGTTGCTTGAACAATTCACCTCTTGTATAATATAACGAGTGGAGAGGTGGATTGCTTTAAGTTCGATGAAATTCTTATATAGATTATTCAAATTTTAAATTATTTTGTTTTTCATGAAGGAAACTAGGACTTGTGGTTAGGTGACAACTTTAATGTTGTCCATCAATGATCCACAAATATCCTAGTTTTTTTTGTATTGAAAAATAATGTATATTATTATAATCATTTATAGTTTAGGTTTTAATTTAATATATTAACAGATATGCACAATACCAATATTTCACCAATATATACAATTAAAGATAATAGTGTGTATGTACTTGATAATTTTTTGAATTATAAAAAATATGATAATTTAGACCTAAATATATATAACAAATATATGCAGTACTATCAGAATAATAATAATATATTAACTAAACAACTTCCAATTGCTAATTGCAATATAAGAAATGTATATTTTTTGTATCCATACAGCATATGATATGGTTATCCAAAAACTAATATATCACAACTACTTGAGATTGCTAAATTGTGAAATGAAAAATATTGTCAATATGTATATAATAATTATATTAAAGATATTATACCTAATATAGCGAATAACTATGATGCTATTGCTTTTGTGCCACCTTCAATTTCAAGAAAGTGCAATATATTAAATTTAATGAAAAAACAAATTAAATTAATATGAAAACCAATAATATATACATACAAAAAGAATATATGACCACAAATTAAAACAGTGAAAAAACTAGAAGATAAAATTAAGACAGCAGATGAAAAATTTGCAGTATGAAAAGTTGATAATAATATTCAATCAATACTTATTATCGATGATGTTGTTAATACTTGAGCCAGTATATGCAGTATTGCAAAGAAAATAAAGGAGAAAAATGAAAATGTTATAATTGATAGTTTTTGCCTAATATGAAGTTTAGATAATCAAATGATAAAGGAGATTTAAAAAAAAGAGTGGTACTAAACCACTCTTTTTGATTTATTATTCGATGAAAGGATCAAATCCAAATCAACTTTCATTATCATCACTTATTTCTTTAAGCATTGTTTCATTATTTTCAATTGTACTATAATCAAAATTTATTTGATAATTTAATATTTTATATATTTTATCAGTGTATATATCAGCTTTTCATTCAGACATATATTTTAAAGCTCATGTATAATTTTTCCTCATAATATCAGTGACTATTATAGGAGATAATCATACTGATATTAATATCATGTTAGTTAATATCCTAGTTACTCTTCAATTTCAGTCTGTGAATGGATGAATTTCTGTTATCACAAAATGTATATATGAAAATAGTATAATAGCAATTTCTTTATTTGACAATTTTAAAGCAGAATTATTATAATAATATACAAATAATTCAATTGCCATCTTCAATGTATCTTCTACTTTTTCAGGAAAAACAAATATATAAGAACTAACCATATTTTTTTGTTGTTTTAAATTTCATCATATACTAGTGTGAAATAATATATTCTTGTGTATATTTTTTAAGATAAGAAGTATATTTGTTTTTCAATTATTGTTATTAGTTAACAATTTTTTAATAAAACTATTATCATTTAGAATATTAGGATAGTATTGCTTAATTGTATTATAATAATTTTTAACATGGTGAGTATCATTTTCTCTTTCAGTTCAAACATATTCAGTATTTCATTCAATAATTTTTTTTGCTTCTGATACTTCAAATTTAGTTCATTCAATATAGTTTGAAAAATATGCTTCCCAGAAATAAAAATAACTATTTCAATATAATATATTTTCTGCTTTTAAACTATAGTATTGATTTAATTTAGTCCTTAAATTAGTTATATTAACATTAGAAAATAAATACTCTAATAATTGTATAAATTTGTCAAATCTAAATTGATCTGCATTATTATATTTTAACTTTATTTTAAATATTCAGTTAGAATATAATATATCAATAATTTTTATTATATCGCTTCTTATATTTTTGTCTTTAATAATTATTTTAATTTCATTTAGTATATCTTGTTTAGTTATATTATTATTTTTAATAAAGTTTTTCATATATGTTGTATCTGCAAAATCTTTATTTTCTTTTATTGCTAATATTATAGCATATACAGGTTTTAACTTAAAAAATGTCTTTCATTTATATAATATAGGCTTATTAATATGATAATATTTTCATATATTATCAAATATATAATCCTCTTGAAAGGTTAAATTCTCAACTGTATATTGAGTTTTTTTGTTAGTTCTTATGAATATTTTGTTATCGTATGGAGTTAACAAAATTGATTGTATTCCACCAAGATAAATAGTATTTTGTCTTTTTAGATTAACTAAAATATCAAACATCATTGAACTTAAATCAATTATTTTTTGTTGTTTTCTTAGTCTTTTGATACGTTGAAAATCATACTGATTTTCAGTATTCAAATACAGTTTAGTTCAAATTCATTTTGTTTTCAATGGAATAGTGTATTGTCTTTCTTTGTTGGTTATATACATTTTTAATATGATTATATAATAAACTTATATACTACATAGCAAACTTATAGTATATATAGCAAACTTATATATACTATAATCAACTTATATTAAAAAGCAAGTTAAGTTTTATTGAACAAAAACATATATTTTAAAATATTGATAAACACTATATTTCTAATATATAATGGACAAACTAATCAAAATAATGGATAAAAATCTTAATTTTTTTGTTTATAGTTTATATTTATATTTTAAAATAAAATAACTATGTTTTTAAAAGTAAGTAAATTGGCATTTAATAAAGTATCTAAAGAAAATTTGTTAAAATGAGTTAAAGTATCTTGAAAATCTGATTGTGAGAAATACGCCTGAAGATTAGAAGGTGAGGAGAGAGAGTTTTTTGGAGAAAAATATGTTTATTTAGATAATTCTGATAGACCAACATATGTTAACAAAAAAACTTGATGTATATTAAAAACTAATGAGTGATATAGAATACTTGAAATAAGATGGGAGGATAAACTTTTCTGAAAAATAAAGGTAGCAAGGGTAACTATAGATAATGACGATTGAAATAGAGCATTTATTGATAAAAAATTAAACTTAATACAACCAATTAAATGATATATTATATTATGAGTGGATTATCCATTAATAGACAAAATATGATATGATGATAAAGTTAAATTAGATGAGATAATAACATTATGATTAAATATTAATAATAAAAGGTTAATACCAGTTATTATTTGAAATGAAAAAGATTGAAAAAAGGTGTTTATTGATGAAAATTTTAAAGTTTATTCATATGATAGTATATTATCTGAATTATCTACTTCTAATCAAGAAGATAAAAAAGATAAAAAAGAAATATATACTAATCTTTCTAAACTAGTTGCAAAAATTCAAAATGATTATAATAAATATTATAATGAAGAAGTGTCTGATGAGGAATTAGAAGAAGAATGATGATATTATGAGGAATATATATTTTATCCTAATATTAAAATTGAGATAACAGACTGAGATGATGGTGTGTTTTTAGAAATAAATTGAGAAGAAATCAACGAAAACCCTCTAAAATATATTGAAAACTTAGATATAGATTTATTAGCTAAATACATTATTAAATATGAATTAAAATATTTGTCTCAATTTGAGTATGAAAGAATGAGTACTAGCTGAAAAGAGATTTTATCAAGAATACTGAAAAGAGATATTATGGATAGTAGGAATAAAAAAGATATAGAATTATTAGAATTTGATTATGATAGAATATCGAGTTCTTGACAAAAGGTATTAGATATAATTTTAAAATATGTGGAATATATTAAGTCTAATATATTAGAATGAACTAATGCAACAGCAGATACAAATTCATTATAATATATTTAAAATATAATACACCTGTATTATATTTTTTTGATCTGTATGGTGGTGTGTCTGAAAAAAATGTTGGTGTCCATTAGTATACTAATGGACACGAGAAAAAATAAAAAATGTTATCAGTATTTTATTAAAAAATTTTTCATAAAATAATTATTTTTCATAACATAATATATTGAAATTTAAAATCATTCTTTTATAGTTTAGAAAGCAATTCTTTTTGCTTATAATTTATTTTATTATTAATATAATACACATGACAAAAAAAAGAAAAGAAAATGTTGATAAAATTGTAGAAAACACAGATACAGTAGATACTACAAAAAAAGAAGACACTACTGAAACTACTAATACAGATAATACAGATTTAAAAGCTAAAGTATTAGAAAATATTACTCAAGTATGAATTGAGCCTATATATAAAAATGAAGAAAATAATGTAGGAGAGATATTAAATTCAGTTAGAATTGATAGATTAGGTTTAGAAGGTAAGGACAGAGATGATATTAGTGAAACTCAAAATTTATATAATACAGTTAGATCAAAAATAGATAAATTATCTAAATGTTTTGAAGAATTATCAGTAAATATATCTTATAAAGATTTAGAGGTATTTAATAATAAAACATTAAAACAAATTAATGATGATATTAATGAATTAGAATTTTTAACTTGATTAACATCAAATAAAGAGGATATTAATGATATACCTACTATGCTAAAAATAGTTAATAATGTGTTAAATATAACTTCATATAGTGAAGGTTTAAAATCTTCTTCTACCTACAAAATATTATTAGAAAGAATAAAAAATATATTATTAGAAATAGAGGAAGATAACAAAGAAAAAGAAGATAAATTAGATAGAATAAAAGATAATATAAAAGAATATATTAATAATACAGGTATATTAACTATATTAAAGAGTATATTAGTATTGATAGAATTAGAAAATTTGAAATTATCATTACATGATAAATATGAAAAAGATGAAAATAAATTAGAAAAAATAAATAATGAAATACAAAAAATAGAAGAACAGTATGAAAAGGTTATTAGTAAAATCTTAAAGAACTATGATACTGATATGTCAGTAAATAATATTAAGTATAAAGTGGCAGAGATATTAGATAAACAAGATGATGACAATAAAAAAGAAACATATAAAGGTATAATAAGAATTATTAAAGATAATTTGGAGCTGAAAGAAGATACTATCAAAGATATAGATAACATTGATATTGATACAATAAAAGAATTTGTAAAAGAAGGTAATACATATAAGTTATACAATTATTTATTTACAGATATTAAGGTATATAAAGAATTTGTAGAAGCTCAAAAATATATAGATTTATTATATACTACATTTATACATGATATATTAGATAGAATTAGTCCTATATTAACAAGATTATATTGATTATGTATATTAAGTAAGTGAGATAATATGGAAGATAACCTTAATAAAGAAGAAATTGAAAATACAGTAGAAACAATATTATATGAAAGAATGTGATTTATACTGTATATTATAATTGCAATATGGGTTATATGAATTATGTTAGCTAATATTAACAATATAAGCAATATGTGAGTATTAATGCTAGTATTATTTATACTATTGTTATGAGTAGGTCTATATGCTATGTTTAAAAAACCAAGAATTAATTCTTGAAAAAGTAAGAAATGATTAGCACTATTTGGAGTAGCACAATTTGTAATATGAATATTAATATTATTGTTTGTATCATATTCATCATCAACTGTAATACAAAATCTAGGTAATGGTTTAATGAAAGTAAGTCATATTGCTCATGTATTACAAGATAGAAATAATACTTTATGAGCTAAATTAGCTGAGCAATCATCTATATTAGCAAATACAAAACAAGATTTACAACAAACTCAATTAGAATTAGAAGATACACAAGGCAAATTAAAAACTTGTAATAATGATAAATCTAATATATTAAATGTAATTGATAGAGTAAGAAGTGAGTTGGATAGTACATACAATAAATATAATGCAGATCAATATAATGATGGTCATGAAAATGAAAAAGATGGTGCAAACTTATATGAAAGTGGTGAAAATATACCAAATGTTGAAATGAACTCTGGTGAGTAACATAATATTTTAAATTTTAGTTAAGAACATAATGACAAATAATACAACAAATACTGATCCATTTGAAAAAGTTAATAAAGAGAGCTTAAAGAATAATACAGAATTGTTAGATACTCATATTATTGATGATGCTGAAGATGAAGAAATATTATGAAAACATATAGTACATTCATTAGAAGATGTTAGTGAAAAGAAAAAAGATATTATTCTTTTCATGGAGATATTGCAAAATATATGATTGGAAGTTAGTTATACAATAACTAAAGATAATATTGAAATATCATATAATTGAGAAACTGCAACTATGAGTACAAATGATAATATTATTTTTCCTGCATTTAAAAAAGTATGATTATGGGATTATTATAAACTTAAAAGATCATATGATAATAAATGTAGAAAATTTGAAAGAACATATGAGAAAAGTTATAAAAAAATAGAAAGAGTATGTTTCACTTTATGACAAAAATTAGAAAAACTAGAAGATGAAAACTCTGCTTTAAAAGAAATAAATGAAAAATTGATAAACAAACTTGATGAACTTGGTATCCAGAAAAGACAAAGAAACACATGGAATATGGATATGGATATGAACAAACAAGATACATTTAAACCATGATGAATGAATTGATTTTAAAAATTTAAATTAAAAACATAATACACCTGTATTATGTTTTTTTTAATCTGTATGGTGGTGTTAGAAAAAAATAAAAAAAGTGTCCTACATTATATGTGGGACACTTTTTTTATTTTAAATTCTTAAAGCAATTTTTTAAAAAAATTTTTAATAAAAAATATTAATAACTTTTTAAATTTTTTCATTCAGTCATGAGATGATAATAATTTTTAAAAATCACTGTTTCATTTTCTACTATTAATGTACAATTTTCCTGCTTTTTCAAGGATAACTTTAGCAACCAAACTATTATTTTTAGATCATGCTATTTGAAATACTTTTAATCAGTTTTTAGTTCTTTTCCGTAATCTTGTACGGTTATCACTTCATTTTATTTTTATTTTTTTTTCTTTAACTAAGTATTTATATAATTTCTCCATATTTCATTTATATATTATACTAATAATTTTATGTATTGCCCCAAAAGTATATATTTTTTTTTGTACTTTATTTCATTGTTTAATTATTGCAATAACCTGTTCTTTTTGTTCAAGAAATTGTTTAATTATATAAGATATTGGTATATTCATATATAATACAATATTATTTGGGTATGTTTTAAGTATTAATGTTCTTTCTCACATATCTTCCCACCAAATACTATTTTTTGCGATAATAATAAGTGGACTATCATCATTTTTATTGGTATTTGTAATATTATTAATATTGGTATTTGTTATGTTATATAAATTTGTAATATTATTATAGACAGTCATAATATCTATATATCATTGATTTTGCTCCATATAACTTTTAATATTAAATAATTCATTATTAATATATTGTAATTGATTTAGTATTTCATCATTAACGTTTTTTTCTTTTTCCATGTTTTCATCTTTATCTACTTTTTCTTCCTCTATAATTTGTATATTATATCATCATAATTTTTGTATAATTGTCTTATATATAGCACTTTGTTTAATCTCTGGTATAGTCGTATTTTTTATAGTATTAATGTTGTAGATGCTCTTTTTAATAAAGTCAAAACTCTGTGGATAATTAGTATATGTAATACATACAGGATTTTTTAAAAGGTTATCTATTTCCTGAAGTATCTCTCCTTTTTTAATTTGTTCAAATTCTTCTTTTAATTCGTAAATATCTGGTCTAGTTTTATTTCTTCCCATATTAGTTAATATTATTATTTTAAATAATGCATGAACATTATGAAAAGTATAACATTTTTTTAAAAAAAAACAACTAAAACATAATACAGGTGTATTATGTTTTTTTTAATCTGTATGATGATGTTAGAAAAAAATAAAAAAAGTGTCCTACCTTATATGTGGGACACTTTTTTTATTTTAAATTCTTAGAACCTTTTTTTAGAACAATTTTTCATAAATTTTTCATAAATTTTTCATAAATTTTCTATAATTTTTTGACTTGAAATTTAATTTAGATTATTATACTAAAATCACTTAAAAAATTAATTTAAATGATAAACTATAAACTATGGAAAACACACAACCAATAGCAACATGTGATGAATTGTTTGATAAAGTATCTAAATTAGCAGAAGAAAATGAATTAAAAAAACTAGAATTTAATATTAAGAATATATATTTAAGTACAGAATATGATGAAGAAGAGTGAGATGCAGAATATACTTATATAATAATTGTATTGTCAAATTGAGAAAGAATTGGTTTTGATTATAATGAAGTACTTAAATTATCTGATAATGTGATAAACTATAACCTATTTGATGAAAACAAACAAAAAAAATTATTAAAATTAGAAAAATCACTTAAAAAGTGAAATTGAGTTATTCTTTTAAATGACTATAAGAATGATGAATGAGAGTTATTAATTAATTCAGCAATGATTTTTAACAAAACAAGTTTGTATGAAAATATAATTAGTACATTCATCATGAAAAATACAAAAATAAATCAAAAAAAGATAGAAGATAAACTAACTAAAGAATTAAATAAATATTTTGAAGAAAATATTATTAATGATTGGTCTAAGTTGTTAATATATTTGTATAATGAGACAAAAAATACAACTAAATAATGTTCTAGATAATAATTCTAATAATTAACTTGAAAAAAATATTATAATAATTATATTCACTCTGCAGGTGGAAAGTACAAAAAAATTTCACTTTCCATCTGCAAAATCTCATTTCAATTTGTAATACGTTTTTTGACATTTTTATGCTATGATTTTATTATCATAGCATTTTTTAGATTTTAATTTTTATAGTTTAAGGTTTTTATTTTCTATGAATAATTTAAATGAATAATAATTCAATAATCACAAAATGAGTAGTTAAGCAAATCGCTATATTAATATGAATAATAATGATAGCAATACCATTGCTTAATGGTATTATACTTTCTTGATTATGAGTTTATAATATTAATATAGATACGACATGACAGAGTAAATATAGCTCATTCCCCATATATTGATGAGTATATATGAACCAGGTTACACTTGAAAAATTATATAATTGGTATAGTAAAAAAAATGATAAAACAGATATAAAACAATTTATTGAATTTTTAAAAGAAACTAAGTTATCTGTTAATAGAAAAACATTGTATGCTTTCTTAATTAGTAATGGTGTATGTACTAATCAAAATGAATGTAATACATATATATCTATATTAGATAATAATAATGAAGATAATATTATTACTGAAAATGCAAAAATACAATATAATAAAATGTTTAAAACAGTTTCATTACCTAATGCATATATATGAACTCCTGCAGAATGACGAAATAGTTATTTTAATACAGCATTAAGACAACCAATCAATACTACAAAATGGGTGGATTTTTTCTTATTTAAGTTAAGTATAGATAATTATTTTAAGGCTAATAGTAATATATACAAAAATGATATTAATACAGCACCTATATTACTACCTGATTTAGATAAACATTGTTATTGAAACTTATCATTTACATTGACACAAGATTGTTGAGCTAATACACAAAACTGTATTACTAAACAAGCTGTATTTACATTTGATAATGCATATAATGATTTTGAGAATGTAAATCATATACTTGATCTTAAATGAACTAAAGACATAACACATTATAAAATAAATGAAAATTGTAATTGAGTAAAAAAAGATATAGATTATAAACAATTTATAAAAGATTATTTTGGATACGTTACTTGGGCTACATTATCAAGTCCTTATTTATATAAAGAAAATAAACAAGATTTTAGTAATATTGTAAGAGAGTTATTATTGATAGCACAACAAGATATTACTGTAAAAATTAATCCATTATATATGGATGATGTAAGTAGTAGTATTGAAGATGCATTATATAAATATTTCAATACAAATTATTTAAAAAATAATAACTGGCATATAGATCAATTAGTAGATAAATATTTCCAAGATAAAACAGAACCATCTGATACAATTAATACATGAACTTGAAATTATATTAAGCAAAAAGCTTGGAATTATATTAGTGATTATATAAGTAAATACGAACTAGTTGCTAATAAAAATATTAATACAATGAGTGGAAATAACAGTGAAATAGAAAAAACTGTAAAAAAATATATCAAAAATGATATTGCTGTTCTAAATAAAAATATAGATAATATATCAAAATCTAAAATAAACATATTAGACAATAATAAAATAAATTTTAAAAAGTTATTTACTATATTAACTGTAATATCACAAAATATAGATAATAATTGATCTATATCTAAATGGCTTACATATTTAGTTTGAATGTGATTTCCATCATATAATCAATGAATACTTGTAATACCAATTTATTATTGAGGAGATTATATAATATCTAAAGATACAATAAGAAATATTATATATAATCAAGTTTCTAAAACATATATTAATCTTAAAAGTAGTTATCCAATATATTTCTTATTTAAAACAAAGGCTTATGATAAATGGAGTGAATTGAGTGAAATTAAACAAAAAGTATTATGATTATTTTATACATGGATATTATTTACATTAACATTTATAAGTTATGTATTGTATATATTGTTGATATTTGTATTATTAACAATAATATGAATGTTATTATATGCATTAGTATTAAGAAGTAATTTATGAGAGAAATATACAAAAGCAGAGATAGAAGATTTAAAACAAAACTTTTATGATGATAAAGTTACAAAAAAAATATCTCATTGAATTAATAAAGCCAAAAATGAAGTTAAAGATGAAGTTAAAAATATTTCTTCAAAGATCATAAATACTTTTAAATAATATAAATATTTCTTTTAAAAAACTAAAAATTTAATAATTAAATAAGATAAAAATGGAATTTATATCAGCTATATTAAGTTATATATCATTTATAATATATAATTTTTCAGTAAATTTATTAGATTTAGTACCATTATGAAGTATATTTAGCTTGCTAGAAAAATTTAATGCTACCTTACCTATTGATGGTGTAGCAACCTTAATATTTTGAGGAACTTCTAGTGATAGTTTTTGGGTAAGACTATTGTCGGTTATACTAATGTTGTCTATAACATTACTTGCATTTGGTATTTCTATATGGGGTATTAAATATTTGTATGGAAATATTGCAGATTTCTTATTCAAATTTAAATATAAGTGAATTGATGATAAGGAAACAAGTGAAATGATAGAACAAAATATATTTGAAAAGTGAGAACAATTTAATAAAAACAAATTAAAATTTAATTATAAAGGATTTACAGGGGTTATTTTATCAAGATTACATGCTTGGAAAGAAAATAAATTAAAATTAGATAATAATGCAGAAGGTAATAATGTAAGAACATTTGGTGTCCTTACATTCACATTAATATATTTATTTGGGTTTATGAATAGAAAAGAAATTAAAGAGTATAAATATTATGGTATGATTGTTGCTGTAATAGCGACAATTATAACTTGATCTTTAATATTTAATTCAAGCAATTTTTATAACTTTAAGATATTAGCAGTTAAAAATAATAATACAATTAATGAACAAATCCCTAATCCATATAAATTAGATAGTAATAATGTTAATGCTCCAAAAATAGTTAGAGAAGATACTAATATAACAATTAGTAAATTTTCAGATGTAATGATGTTATCTATACTAAATGTACTAACATCTAATTATAAAGATATAACTATAAATAATAACTGAGTAAATTGAGCTTCTTTTAGTGATATAAAAAATAGTTTAATTAGAGAATTTGTATCTATATTATGAACCATAAAGACAGATCCTACATTATATAAGATATATAAACAAGATAAGGTTGATTATCCTGATATAGTTAATTCATATATGAATAATAAAATTACGGAAGAACAATTAAAGACAGGCTTAAAAGATATAAATTATATGACATTATTATTTATAACCATAAATACACATAAAATAGAGTTATATAAATCACTTGGTACAGATACTATATGAAAAGATATAAATGCATTATTATGAGATACTGTTGGTTGAATGTTAAATATGATATATAAATGGAAAGAATATAGATCAATATATAAAGTAGTTAATGAAAATAAATGACTAATTTTAACTCAAAAATTTATATATGATATATGACTAGTTCCACTAGTTAAATCTGAAACATTAGTTACTTTAGAACAAGCAAAAAAGAATATTGGTATATTACCTCCTGTATTAGAAAAACAAGTAAAAGAAAATAATAACAATATATTATTATGAAATGATACAATAGCAAAAAAGAATTCAGAACAGGCTACAAAAAATCTTTGATATATACATAAAATGTTATCTAAGAAAACTGGAACAGGTAGTACAGAAGATAATTGAATGTATGTAGTAAATCCTAATTATGTATATAAAATATTTGGTTTATTTCCTGTATATCCATTATCAACTAATAAATCTGTAGATATATCTTATTATTTGTTTTTATTAATATTAGCTTTTATACAATTTTGATTTCTATTATTATTTATGTGATTATGAAGGTTTATCTATCTTTATTTAACTTATACTATGCTAGATAATAATCAGAAAAGTAATTATGAAATAGATTGGAGAGTTGAGGCTACAGATACATTGATAAGAATAGTATTTACATTGTTTGTTTATTTATATTTAGTAAATACTATTATGTTGTTTAAAATAACATAAATATAATACAATTTTAATTAATTAAATACATAAAATGGATATAAGTGCAATATTGGATTGGGTGAAAGTTATGTCAGAAGCTTTTTGATATATGATTAGCAAGTTTTGGACACCTGAAATAATAACTTCAATATCCCCATGAATAATAAAAACTATATTATTAATTATAATGTTGGTTATATGGGTAGCTATGTTTTATTATTATGTTTTGCCATTACTTACTACATCTATCAAATCATTAACAATATGGCAATGAGAAAAGAGTATAGAACGTCAGCAAAGAATATTAGCTCTATTACCTAAAAAAACATGAATATTATACTGATTTATATTCTTTTCTATATTCTATTTTATAACTATATTTTCTATAATATCTTATCTATCTAATGATATGCCAAATACTAGGTCTTATGCTATTAGTAATAGTGTATTATTAGTAGATAAGGATGAAGATGATGAAACTAAAAAAGAATTATTGTCTAAATCTGATATAGATATAACTGATACTGATGGTGTATATTCTGATAAATTAGTAACTCCTGATACTACATATGAATTATATATAAAACAGAATTATCCAGATATTAAAATACCTATTAAAGGTAAGTTTACTGTATGTAAAGTTAGTATAGGAAGAGATTTAAATTGTACTGATAATTATAGTTATGAAATAGTTCAAAATTTAGGTGGAGATAAAAATTGAAGTTTAAAGCTAGAAATAAATGATACACCTATATTATTACAAGAAGATAATGGAGATATAAGTTCAAAAGAACTAAAAGAAATATTACTAACATTACAAAAAGCTTCACCATCATTGTTATCTTTATATAATGAAGGTGCAAACTGGGTATTATCATTTCACAATAAAGATAAAGCAACTAATGTATTATCTCCTGGTGCAATACATATATTATATACAGCATGAAGAGAAAATGGTGTATGAAATAAATCACTAGTTTATATTAATAATTTGTTTCATTGATTAGGTAGTAGTGATAATATTATTCAAAAAACATTTTATCCTCGGATTATGGAATGACAAATTAATTTTCCGAAAGATGAAATACAGCAAATAAGAACATATTCAATTGATGGGTTAAGAGCAACATATCTTAATATATTACCTTATAAATGAGCTTGATTTTCAGCATTTATATCAGATCTAAAATCAAAATGATTTGATACAAATAAAATAATAACTGCAATATTTGGAGGAGTAAATAATATGAATGTTTGAGCTATAAATAATGTAAATAATAGTATATCAAAAATATGAAGTGATACCAATACATGATTTGGTATAGTAATAGAGTTACTAAGTTATTTTTACTATTTTATAATATTATTATACCAGTTTGTTGTTGTATTTATTATTGTCTATTTTATAATAAGAATGGCATTTTTATATGTTGATATATATGAAATAGCTGATAAAAATGATGATAAATTAACTTTTATTGAAAAGTTTATAGATAGAAATAATCCTGATAAAGATGATAATGATAATATTAATATTTTTATTAAACTATGATTAGGAATAGTACTTACATATATATTAGGGTTATTATATATAATTGTAATGTTTAAAATATTAGATGTGAAGTTTGTAGATTATTCAACAGCTTGGATGTATTTTATATTAGCATTTATATTATGAATGTTTATAGCATATTATTTAGCTGATACAATACATAAATTATTAATATGAGGAATAAGAAAGGCTATTATGTTTATAAAGGAAAGAACTATTTGAAAAGAATAG
>JALUWO010000046.1 GCA_027019405.1 Candidatus Altimarinota bacterium
TCTCTTCTGAATATCTAGCATTTTTCATGAATGCTCCAGCACTACCTTGAGCTTCACTATCATAATATATTTTTATTTTTTCTTTTTTATCGCCAAAGCCCATCTTATAGAAAAAACTATTTTTAGTATTTTCTATATTTTGTTGTAATTGTTTGAAGGCTGAAGATGATGGCTCAAACATATAAAGGTTATAATCTAAACCTTTATATTCTTTCGCAACAAACTTTGACCAGTCGCCAACATTAGCCCCAATATCAAAGACAATCCCTCCTGCTGGTAAACCTTTTTTAATAGTTTGAATAATATACAATTCACCGCTATAATCTGCATAACCGCTTGCCACACCAAAATTCATTCCATACATGGATAAACTGCTTAACTTCTTCCAAAATGGATAAAATATTTTATTTCTTATTATTTTTGACAATGCATGATTCATGCTTTTTAATTCTCCATTTTTAGTTTCCTAAAAGCCCTCTTCCAAGCCCATTTTTGGAAAACCAATCCTATATAAAACAGTACTTTAGCTATTTTTTGGTAATTATAACTTTTTTTATCTTCTATAGTCATTCTATCAAAAAAAGAGACTAACCACTTTGCACTTTTTTCTAACGATAAGTTTTCTTCTATAAATTCTCGTGGCTGAAAACTATTTATATTTTCTTGCATATATTTTATACTATCTTCTATCTCTTCTATACTTTCTATCTTGATCCCACATCTTTCGTCAAAATATGGCACAGTACTGGTTTTTACACTCTTTAATTCTTGTGGAAACTTATAAGTATAATAATTTTTAGAAGTAGTTGGTACAATATCAAAAATACTTTTTGCATCAAGCACAATAAGTGGCAGATTTGTAGCAAAAGCCTCTTGCAATCCAATACCTTGAGACTCTCTACAACCTATCCATATGCCAAATTTACTTTCCTTTAAAGCTTTTTTATACTCTTCCTCTTTATAAATCCCATAATGAATCAATTCATACTCTAAATTTTTACTTTTCAATAACTTCTTTACAAACTCTAAAAGATTTTTATCTCGTTGCTTAAAGTACAAAAGTATCTTTTCTTTACTAACTCTATTAACTTTTTCAAACTCATCCAAATCAATGCCTGCCGGCCAAAAGTCAAGTTTTACTTCATTAAACCCTAAAACTTCCCAAACCTCAATGCTCCAACGGCTGGGATGAAGATATATTGAGCCTTTTGGTAATTTCTTTCTTAGTTTTGGCAAATCTCTCGGTAAAACAGCTGTATTTGGACCAATAATGACAGGTTTTCCTACAAACCCAGCTTCAATGATTGCTTTTTGGTCATCATGTATCCAATTATATTTATACTTATTTATCGGTTGATTAAATACATATCTAACACCAATTTTATCTAATCCTTTTAAGGTATTTAATAAAACTTTTTTAGGACCAGTTATTTTTTTTCTATTTGCTTGAGTGGAGATTATATTTACAATCATGAATATTCTCCAAAATTTCTTTTGACCAGCCTATAAATTTTAAAAAAGCTATCAATTTTTAAAAAATTACACATTTTGCTAAATACAATATCTTTTTTAGTCAGTTTTAATTCATCTTGTACTTTTTGAATATACTCCTCTTTTGATAGCTGTGGCTTATAAAATCTTTTATATTCACCGTTAATATATTTATAAAATTTTATTAAAAAATATATTTTTGGTAAAATAAATCTATCGTTATAAATTGTCTCTTTATAATATTTGTGCAAATTTATTGTTTGATTTTCAAAAGGACCTGTTTTATTATCACAGCTATCTTGATCTTGATGGATTCTGTATTGGATATATTCTCCCGCAAATAAAACGATAGTACCTTTTTTTGCTACTTCAAAAACCATAGGTCTATCAGCTATCTTTCTGTAAATTTTATTTAATTTTTTCATGTTAATATGTTTTAAAAAAGTTGTTTTATAAATAACGGTGGCATAATTTAAAGGAAATCCCAAACAAACTAAGCTTGTAAATTTTGAAATAGAGTTAAATACGATAGGTTTAAAACCATATCTTTTAAAATTTTTTATATCTGGTTTTGTTGTCGCTCTCATTCCTGAGCAAACTATGGAAACATTATCAAATTTATTTAAAGCTTTTAGGGCATACTCTAAGTATTTAGGGTGAATTATATCATCATCATGAAATATAACGGTATATTTTTTATCTGCTAAATTTTGGGCTCTTTGAAAATTCCATAATGCTCCTTTATTTTGAATGCTTCCGATAAATTTGATATTTTGATTATTAAAACTATTTACAACTTCTTTAGTGTTATCAGTGCTACCGTTGTCTAATATTTTGATTTGAAATTCACCTGCTGTTTGATTTAAAAGAGATTCTATCATAGTTTTTATATAGTTTGCACGATTATATGAGAGTACAAAGATGTCTATATCATTGATAGTTATCATCAAAACTTTACTTTGAATATTTTTAGTAATTTATCTTTAGTTTTTCTACTAAGATTTCTTTTTATTAACTCATATAATGGTGAAAAAATTTCCCAAAATAAAAGTTTTACTCTAAAGAAATTTAAAAAATTTAAATTTTCTTTTATGTAAGATTTTGCATATATTCCATTTGGTTGCCCATTTTTATACATCCTATGCCAATGTCTTAAACTCCAAAAATTTGTCCAATCATTTATAAATTCTTTTTTTATATCTTGTTCAAATAGTTCTCCTAATAAAACAAAGCCAAAATAACTATGATCATATCCTCCAGAACCTTCAGGTGGCGGTAAATTTGTATCCGGTATAAAAAATTGACTGCTTTCAATTCTTGCTATATTTATCTCTTTATCTTTAAATAAATCTATCAATATCGCCAAATGTACAAAATGAGTATATATATACTGAAATCCTTTAGGAATAAGATTTTTTATGGAATTGCTTTTGTATATAACATTACTTATAAGTGTAGCTCCATCGGCTGTTTTTATATTATTTTCAAAAAAATCTCTTTGACTCCATATTTTAACTTCTAACTTGTCAATTTTTGAATGAGTAAAAAAAAGAATATCCAAATCATTTTTTTCTAAAATTGTTATAATTTTTTCTATTGCATCTTTTTTTAGCAAATCATCATCGCTAAGAATCCAAATATACTCACTATCAAAAGAGTTTAAAAAACCGTTAAATATATTTGCATCTGCCCCAATGTTAATCTCGTTTCTATTATAAACAAAACTATTTCTAAAGCAATAATCTTGAACTTCTTTATACCCTTTTACATCAGTTGAACAATTATCATTAACAACTACTTTAAATTTAGTTTTATCTCTAAAATTATTAATTGCATCAAGCTGTTTTAAAAGTGAGTTTGCACGATTATATGATGGAATATAGATTGTAAGCAATTTCATTTAATAAATTCCCTAATCTTCCTAATCATATAATCAATAGCTTCATCACTCATACCAGGGTAAATACCGACCCAAAAGCTGTCATTCATAATCTTATCTGTATGTTTTAAATCGTCTATAACCCTATAATCTATATTTTTTTCTAAGCTTTCAAACATAGGATGTCTTAGCATATTCCCAGCAAAGAGATTTCTTGTTTGGATATTGTTGTTTTCTAAATACTCTACTATTTCATTCCTACTAAACCTTACACCATCTTTAAGAGTTATCATAAAGCCAAACCAACTAGGATCGCTCATTGGTTGTGTTTGAACTAAAATAAACTCTTCTATGTCTTTTAACCCATCGTAAAGTTTTGCAAAGTTTTCTTTTCTTTTTTGAATAAATG
>JALUWO010000047.1 GCA_027019405.1 Candidatus Altimarinota bacterium
ACACCTTGCGTAAGGTGTCTGAGTCTCTGAGTCTCTGAGTCTGAGTCTCTGAGTCTGAGTCGAAGATTTCTATTTTGCACCAAATCAATTCAACTATTTAAAAATATTAAAACCTCTTGACGACATTTTGCCATATATTCGTCTGGCAATTCTTTTTATAATTGGATCTGCACTTTTTGTTTTGATACTTTTTTCTACTGCTTTATAATCCCCCATATATTTGGCTATTTTATATAGTATGCTTCTAATTTTTCCCATCTTTATTTCCTTCTTTGCATTATAATTTAGTGTTAAAATTTGTTTCTGATTCTGATATGTGGTAGATGTGCATTTTATACCTTTTTATGCCTTTTATGTAAGTGTTATAAAAACGATTTTATTATTTTTCCAAATAAACCATAAGATCTTAATTTTTTAGCCACATATATAGAAAAACCAACATCCTTGGATTTGGTCTTGACAAAAATAGGATAGTTTTCCCTCTTATTCTTTCTTTGAATGGATATGTTTTTTTATTTTACTATTTCTACTAGATTCAAGAATTTCATATCGGATCTCAATCTCTTCTGGCTCTTTGATCATCTCTTTTTTTAGCGCCACTCCATCTTTTGCCAACAGCTCTGTAATCTTTTTAAAATCACTACACCATTTTTTAGCCATTTGTTTGTCTTTTTCTATCTCATATTTATTAATCTTCACTTCACTATCCACAAACCTTGTAAAAGCAAGGGAAAGTTTACCATTTTCTACTCTATAGGCGATTTTATACTTTTTGTTTTGTGTATCGATATACCCTTTCTCATATAACACTATTTCTTCAAAGCTATAGCCTAACTGCTCGAAAGATTTTGTAATCTTTTCCATCGAAATAACAGTGGGTATATTATTGAATGTAAAGTTTACAATCTGCGACCTGTAAATCTTATTTTGTGATGTGATATATAGCTATTTCTTGCTATAGGAAATGTTGAGAGTGTATAAGAGCATCAGTAGTCTACTCTATTTTGTGGAATGGCGTCTTACTTGCATGACAATAATGCGTTTTATAATTTAAAAAGCAGAAGCAATGCTGTATTTCATAAATTACAGGCATATTTATTAATGAAATAAATATGTATTTTTAGGGATTCAAACACAATTAAAGAATTTAGTATGTGATTTCTTACGGTTTCATATTAAATTAATGACAGATTTGGCATAATGCTTACATAAATCTTTAAAGGCATATAATGCAACAGAATAATCTGATCAAGAGTATCCAAAAGCGTAAAGATGAACTAGGCTGGACTATTGAGAGGATCTCTCAGGAGTCTGGTGTTGGCATCCGAACTGTCAATAGAATTTTGGCAGGGCAGGATGTGCGATTGAGCTCTATAAAATCAGTAGTTGAAGCATTGGGTTTGAGCATTATGATCGATAGAAAGCTTTCGGCATAAACGGTATTTGTATGACAGATAAAATATTGCAGAGTATTGAAGATACAAAAGGTATGTATTATCGCCTGATTTTGTTGGTAGGTAATCAGGAGGAGTTCAAGCCTCTTGCAGAAACACTCACAAAGGAGATGGATGTTACAGCAGTCAATGTAAATCTTGAGCTTTCCAGGCAACTGCTTCATAAAACATCGAGACAGAGGAAGTTAGGCTTAGCAAAGGCAATGCAGGAGATAATCGGTGAATCTGAACCTGTTCTACTAAAGCATATTGATATTCTGTTTGATGTCGATCTTGGGCAGGATCCGCTGCGTCTTTTGGAGTCGCTCTCACGCAATAAGACTGTTGTAGCCCTGTGGAACGGTCATATAGATGATGGAAAGTTGGTATATGCTGAACCTGGACACCCGGAATATCGTAGCTACAATACAAAAGATTTGATCGTCATTGATTTGAGTACAGAAACACATTAAAGAAGGAAAGAGATACAGATGAAATACAACGAATTAATTAAGTTTGATCCTATCGAAACGGTTATTCAACTAAGAGATGCCGATGAGGCCTCTGCCGCAAAACAGCTGGTTCGAAACTATGTGATCTCCCATGAAATGGCTGATCGCTTGAACAACCTGGTCTTTCCTCAGCTTCAGTACAACACTCCCGTGGATAACAAGGGAGTGCTGATCGTGGGTAACTACGGAACCGGTAAGTCGCACTTGATGTCTGTTATCTCTTCTCTTGCAGAAGATGCTGCACTTGTAGATGAAATCAATGATGAGACTGTCGCCAAAAATGCGGTGCAGATTGCAGGTAAGTTCAAAGTGATCCGTACTGAGATCGGTGCTACAGAGATGTCTCTGCGTGATATTTTAGTAATGACACTCGAAGAAAGTCTGGAGCAGATGGGAGTGGATTATATTTTTCCGGATGCAGCGACGGTTTCCAGTCACAAGGGGGCTTTTGAAGATATGATGGCCGCTTTCAACACTGTCTATCCAGATAAAGGATTACTGCTGGTTGTTGATGAACTTCTGGACTATCTTAGAACAAGAAAAGATCAGGCTTTAATCCTGGATTTAAACTTTCTTCGTGAAGTGGGTGAAGTATGTAAAGAGCTGCGATTTCGTTTTATCTCCGGAGTTCAGGAAGCTATTTTTGATTCTCCTCGTTTTGCCTTTGTTGCTGACTCCCTTCGCAGGGTTAAAGATCGTTTTGAGCAGATACTTATAGCCAGAAATGATGTCAAGTTCGTTGTTGCCGAGAGACTTCTGAAAAAGAGTGCCGACCAATTGGTAAAAATCCGTGAACACTTGACTCCTTATGCTAAGTTTTACGACAACATGAATGAGCGGATGGATGAATTTGTCCGCTTGTTTCCTATTCATCCTGATTATATTGACACTTTTGAGAGGGTAACGGTTGTAGAAAAACGGGAGATCCTTAAAACCATCTCTGCTGCGATGAAAAATATTATAGATGAAGACCTTCCAGAGAATGCTCCGGGACTCATCGCATATGACTCCTACTGGAAGACGCTGATCACCAATCCCTCTTTCCGCTCTATTCCCGAAATAAGAGAGGTGATCGAGTGCAGCAATGTGCTGGAACAACGGATCGAGAGTGCCTTTACCAGACCTGCGTATAAACTGATGGCACTGCGGATTATTCACGCTCTCTCTGTGCATAGGTTGACTACTGGCGATATTCATGCAAAGCTGGGACCAACTGCCAAAGAGTTACGAGATGGACTTTGTCTTTATGAACCAATGATCGCTGAAATGGGCGGTGAAGAAGTTGATAATGATTTACTGGGACATGTAGAGATGGTTTTACAGCAGATCCACAAAACTGTCAGCGGACAATTCATCTCCTATAACCCTGAAAATGGTCAATACTATCTTGACCTGCAAAAAACAGATGATTTTGATGCCCTGATAGATCGCAGAGCAGAGACACTGGACGATGCACAACTCGATCGCTATTATTACAATGCTCTTCGCCGATTGATGGAGTATGAAGATACTGCTACTTATGTGACAGGATATAATATCTGGGAACATGAATTATTATGGCCACAGCACAAAGCAGCAAGAATAGGATACCTCTTCTTTGGAGCCCCGAATGAGCGCTCTACTGTCGCTCCACAACGCGATTTTTATCTCTATTTTTTACAACCTTTTGATGTTCCAAAATTTAAAGATGAAAAAAATGCCGATGAACTTTTCTTCCGTTTGAAAAACCCAGATGCGTCATTTAACGAACCCTTAAAACGATATGCTGCAGCTTTGGATCTTGCGCAAAGTTCCACAGGACATGCAAAAGCAACCTATCAGCAGAAAGCCAATGAGTTTTTACGAGAGATCGTGAAGTGGCTGCAGTCGAATATGTCAGATGCTTTTGAAGTGACTTATCAGGGGCGAAGCAAATCTTTGATGGACTGGGTCAAGGGAAAGAACCTGCGTGAAATTGTGGGGCTCTCTGCCAATGAAACGATCAACTTTAGAGATATGATCAATACCGTTTCTGGTGTTGTTTTATCTACGCATTTTGCTGACCAAGCACCTGAATATCCGATTTTCTCTATCAAGATCACTGGAAGTAACCGTTCTCAGGCAGCCCAGGATGCCCTCAGAGCTATTGCCGGACAGAATAAAACGAAACAGGCAGTTGCTGTACTTGATGCGCTGGAACTCCTCGACGGAGAGAGACTTGAACCATACAACTCAAAGTACGCCCGTTATATCCTGGATCTGTTTAAAGACAAAGGGCATGGACAGGTAGTCAATCGTAACGAGATACTGCTTGATGATCATGGTTTGGAATACATGAACCCTTCTACGATGCGACTCGAACCGGAATGGGTCATTGTCCTGCTTGCAGCACTGGTAAATACAGGTGATCTTGTTTTGGCAATCACTGGACGAAAGTTTGATGCCACTATGCTTCAACCACTCGCTGCTACCAGTATGGATGAGCTGTTGGCATTCAAACATCTTGAACAGCCAAAAGAGTGGAATCTGCCGGCATTGAAGGCACTATTTGAACTATTGAGTCTTCCATCAGGCCAGGCACAACTGATCACTCAAAGTAAAGATGAGCCGGTTCGTGCTCTTCAAGATACTTTAGGACGCAAGGTCAAAGCTCTGGTCATGGCACAGCAGGATCTTCGTGAAGGCATACATTTCTGGGGTATTAACCTGATTGAAAGCAGTGGTCTTAGTCAGTGCAACACTGAATTGGAATCTGCAAAAATATTCCTGGAGAAGCTGCAGGTCTTTACCTCTCCTGGAAAACTTAAAAATTTCCGTGAAAATGTTGATGATATACAACGTCACAAAAGAGCTATTGCTTGTCTGGATGAGATCAGTTCGTTTAAGAGTTTCGCTGCTCAATTTGGCAGCTATGCCGGATGGCTCTCTACAGCCGAAGCGGTTCTCGGTGAAAATGATCCATGGCTGGATAGACTCAAGGCTATCAAAACTGACTTGATGCAGAAACTCCAACAGATCGATACAACGGCACTACAAGCGGAGTCAAAAGCGATTGAGTCCAGTCTCAAAAGCCTCAAAGGTGAGTATATTCAGACCTATATGTCTCTACACTCAAAAGCAAGACTTAGCAGCGAAGAGGACAAAAGAAAGGCAAAACTCCTGACCGACAGTCGTTTGCATAAGCTTAAACTGCTTTCAAGCATTGATTTGATGCCACGACAGCAACTTATAGAACTTGAAGAGCAGTTGGCCGGAATAAAAAGCTGTTTCCATCTCACACAAGCAGAGCTGGAGAATGCACCGACCTGTCCGCATTGTCATTTCAAGCCATCTTTGGAATCGTCTCATCTTCCTGCGAAGCAACTCCTCGATGATATAGACGAGGCTTTTGACAGCCTGCTCGAGAGTTGGACAGCTACACTTTTGACTAACCTGGAAGATCCAATGACACAGGCTAACATCGAACTGTTGGCCAATGAGCAAAAAACAATGCTGGAGGGATTTATAGCATCCAAAACCATTCCTGAAGATATGGATGTTACATTTGTACAGGCACTTAGTGATGCGCTTAAAGGTCTTGTTAAAGTTTCGTTGCCACTACAGAAAATAAAAGAGAGCGTAACAGTTGGCGGCAGTGCCCTCACACCTGATGAGCTGAAAAAGCATTTTGATAAGATGGTTGACCAACTGTTACAGGGGAACGATCCTGCTAAAGTACGCATTGTGCTTGAATAGAGAGAGAAGATGACCAAACAAAGACTTCTGGAACTGCTAGAAAAATATGAATGGAATGACTTCGAGTGTAAAAAAGCACAGCGAGGCGTTCCAGACGATGCCTATAATACAGTCAGTGCTTTTGCAAATACCGCCGGCGGCTGGCTTGTGTTTGGCATTAAAGACAGTAATGGTTCTTTGGAGATCGTCGGTGTCGAGATGGTGGACAAGGTTCAAAATGATTTTCTTTCCACATTAAGATCGGGGGATAAACTCAACCGTGTTATCACTGTCAAGGAAGAGATCATTGAGCATGAGGGGAAAACAGTGTTGGTCTTTTTCATTCCTGAGTCCCCTCGCTCCCAAAAGCCTGTTTATCTCAAAGGTGATATTAGACAAAGTTTTATCCGCAAAGGCTCTGGTGATGAGAAGTGTACACAAACCGAGATAGAGCGATTTTTACGAGACAGTGCCGAGATTCGTTACGACAGTGAGATAGTTACTGAGATACCTGCAGAGAACTTTTTTGATGAAGGGACACTACGGTGGTACCGTCGCCGTTTTGAGGAGGTCCGTCCAGGAAGTCATGAGAGCTTGAGTGATCTTGACTTTCTCATAGAATGGAACTATGTGGTTGAACAAGAGGAGAAGCTTGCTCCTACCCGAGCGGCTGTACTGCTTTTTGGAAAGGGTCGTTTTGTAAGACAACTACTTCCAAGACCAGTTTTGGACTATCAGCGTATCGATGTGAAGTTTGATGAGCATAATGGTGAGAGACGATGGGATGATCGCATTGTTTTTGAAGAGAATATTTTTCAAACATGGTTTGGTCTGGTTGATAAATATATGCGTATGGCAGAACACCCTTTCAAGATCGATCCTAAAACACTCAGACGTGATGATGATCCACCTGACTACATTGCTTTCCGTGAGGCTGCTATTAACCTGCTGATTCATCAAGACTATGGAGACCACACCCGAAAAGCTGTGATCCAGTTCTATCTTGAACGAACACGTTTTTGGAATCCCGGTGATGCGTTTGCTACAGAAGCAGAGCTTCTTGAGCCTACCGAAAAAGAGGTGAGAAACCCTATGATCGTTACCGCTTTTCGACGGATCGGTATGAGTGACCAGGCCGGTAGTGGTATCAGGGCGATCTTTAGAAACTGGCATGAACTGGGTAATGTCCCACCTAAAATGCAGAACAATAAAGCCAGCAAAGATTTTGAACTGGTATTGTTAAAAGAAGCACTCATCAATGATATGCAAAAACGCTTTCAAGCTGAAATAGGTGTACATCTTTCAGCCCAGGAGAGTGATGTGTTTGCCTATGCATGTAAGCATGGACGCATCTCCTTGCTTGATGTACGAAAACTGACGGCATCCACACAAGCACAAGCTAGAGCAATTGTCGAAAGATTGATGGTACAAGTGTTGCTGAAACCATTGGATGATAATCTGTATGATCTGACAGAGGCTATGCAAAAGCGTTATGGGCATTTTGCAAAGACTACCCCTGAAGTTGAAACAGCGGAAGATAACCAGTTTAAAGAGGATGAAACGGACAAGTACCCCCGAAGTACCCCTGAAGTTACCCCTGAAGTTAAAAAGATCATCATGTCACTGCAAGGTGAGATGAGCCGTTCCGATATTCAGGAAGAAATGGGACTCAAAGATGAAAAACATTTTAGAGAAGCTTATCTACTTCCTTCTATTGAAATAAATGCAATAGAAATGACAATACCAGATAAGCCTCGAAGTAGGAATCAGAGATATAGATTAACCCCAAAAGGCAAAATGCTTTTAGAACAGATAAAACAAGGAAAGAAATAGATGGCAAAAGAGAATCCAACATTAGACTTGCAGTATGAGCAAAAAGAGAGCGGGCCGGTTACTTGTCTTGGTATGGAGTTTGAAAACGATGAAACAAGACGAGCATACTTTACCGAACAACTCAAAGAAAAGCTCAAAGATCCGGAATTTCGCAAGATAGAAGGCTTTCCCATTGCTACCGATGAAGCGATCCTGGAACTTTCCGATCCACCATATTATACTGCCTGTCCAAATCCTTGGATATCTGACTTCATCAAAGAGTGGGAAACTGAGAAACCCGAAAAACCGGCTGACTATCACTACCATAGAGAGCCATTTGCTGCAGATGTGAGTGAGGGAAAGAACGATCCTATCTACAATGCGCACTCTTACCATACCAAAGTACCACACAAAGCGATCATGCGCTACATTTTGCACTATACCGAACCTGGGGATATCATATTTGATGGGTTTGCAGGTACGGGAATGACCGGTGTGGCTGCGCAGATGTGTGGAGATAGAGAAACGGTGCTCTCTCTTGGCTACCAGGTCAAACCAGATGGAACGATACTCAAAGAGGAGAAAGATGAAGAGGGTAAAAGTGTCTGGGTGCCCTTTTCCAAACTCGGTGCCAGACGAGCAGTGCTCAATGACCTCTCACCTGCTGCTACATTTATCGCCTATAACTACAATACACCTGTCGATATGCAAGCTTTTGAACAGGAAGCTACACGAATTCTTGTAGAGGTGGAAGAGGAATGTGGCTGGATGTATGAAACGCAGCATACAGATGGGAGTATAGGTAAGATCAACTATACGGTATGGTCAGATGTTTTTGTCTGTCCAGAGTGCAGTGAAGAGGTGGTCTTTTGGGAAGCGGCTGTCGATAAAGAGGCCGGAAAAGTAAGAGATGCATTTCCTTGTCCACATTGTGGGGCAGAACTCACAAAGCGCAATATGGAGAGGGCTTGGATGACGAAGTATGATTCTGCTATAGATGAGACAATTCGTCAGGCAAAACAGGTTCCGGTACTAATTAACTACACCATCGAAGGGCAAAGAAAACGATTTGAGAAAAATCCGGATGATTTTGATCTTGAGTTGATAGAGAAGATTGAAAATAGTGAGATTCCTTATTGGTTTCCTATTAACGAAATAATTGATGGTAAAGAGATTGGTAGACTGAGAAAAATAGGGGTATCCTATATACATCATTTATTACCAAAACGCTCTATATGGATATTAAGTACATACGCATATTTAGCAAGAGGAGATTCTAGGTTACTTTTTTTAATTACTTCAGTATTGCTAAATCTTAGTTGGATGTATAGATGGAGAGCGAATGGTAAAGGTGGTATTACATCTGGTACATATTACATTTGTTCTACACCGCAGGATAACAATGCAATAAATCAACTTAATTCAAAATTAAAAGATTTAACAAAAGGCATACTAAATAGTTCAAATATTTTATCAACTCAAAGTATAGGAAATTTGCAGTTTAATAAAAATTCAGCAGATTATATTTTTATCGATCCTCCCTTTGGAGCAAACTTAATGTATTCTGAATTAAGTTATTTGTGGGAATGCTGGCTAAAAGTCTTTACTGATAATAAACCTGAAGCCATTGTGAATCCAAATCAAAATAAGGGATCTAGCGAATATAGGCTTTTGATATTAAAAAGTTTTAAAGAAGCTTATCGAATATTAAAACCAGGACGATGGATGACTGTTGAATTCTCAAACACAAAAGCTTCTGTTTGGAATAGTATCCAGTCTGCTTTATCGGAGGCTGGTTTCATAGTTGCCAATGTTTCAGCATTAGACAAGAAGCAAGGTAGCTTTAAAGCTATTACAACTGCCACAGCAGTAAAACAAGACCTTGTCATTTCAGCCTATAAGCCTAACGGAGGTTTTGAAGACCGTTTTGAAAAAGAGGTACAAACAGAAGAAGGTGTTTGGGACTTCGTGCGTACGCACTTAGGCTATTTGCCTGTAACGAAAGGAAGTGCTGGAAAATTAGATGTTATTCCAGAACGAGATCCTCGTATCCTCTACGATCAGATTGTTGCTTACTATGTCAGAAAAGGGTATATGGTGCCTATCTCATCTCAAGAATTCCAACTTGGTCTTGCCCAACGCTTCAGCGAGAGAGACGGCATGTATTTTCTATCGGAACAGGTTGCCGAGTACGACAAAAAGAAACTGCGTGTCAAAGAGCTGATACAGCAGTCTCTTTTTGTCTCCGATGAGTCGAGTGCCATTGCATGGCTACGACAACAGCTCAAACAAAAACCACAAACCTTCCAAGACCTTAACCCGCAGTTTATGCAAGAGATCAGTGGATGGAGCAAACATGAAAAACCACTTGAACTCAGCACACTGATAGAAGAAAACTTTTTGATGTATGACGGCAACGGCCCTGTTCCAGAGCAAATCCACGCATACCTCTCAACCAACTGGAAAGACCTCCGCAAGCTGGGCAAAGACGATCCGAAACTGGTAGAGAAAGCAAAAAAACGCTGGTATGTCCCAGATCCGAATAAAGCCGGAGACCTTGAAAAACTTCGTGAAAAATCACTGCTCAAAGAGTTCGAAGAGTACAAAGCAGAACGAAAAAAACTCAAACTCTTTAGGTTAGAAGCAGTAAGAGCCGGCTTCAAAAAAGCATGGCAGGACAAAGACTACAAAACAATCGTCAATATAGCAGAGAAAATACCAAACAACATCCTTGAAGAAGATCCAAAACTGTTGATGTGGTACGATCAGTCTGTTGTGAGAGTGGGAGAATAGTATGCGTCTTAGTAGGTTAAAAATTGAAAACTTCCGAGGAATTTCAGAATTAGAAATTGAATTTGAACGTGACATGACTGTTATTATTGGAGAGAATAATACAGGAAAAACATCTATTCTGGAAGCTCTTAGATTTGGTTTGGATGCGATAAAATCAAATAGATCATTTAACTTTTCAGAGTATGATTTTTATCGTGACGATGAGTATACTGATCTTTCGACATGTTCTCCAATATCATTTATTTTTACATTTAAAGAAACAAGAGAGTATCCATGGCCAGATCATATTACTCAAACATTAAGTGACATAATTGTTGGGAGTGATCATTCAACGATAAAGTTAAAAGTAGTAGCCAGTTATGACTCTGAAAATAATGAACTTGTACAAAATTTCTATTTTCTTGATGACTCAGACAATGAAATGACTGGCAAGAATGGATCCATTAAAGACTTAAGATTATTGCGTCCATTCTTTTTTCAAACAGCATTAAGAGCTGCAAAAGATGAATTTCATGGACAGTCAACATATTGGGCATCCTTTATAAAACACCGAGATATTAGCGATAATGAAAAACAAGAATTAGAACAGGAGTTGTATGAGGTCAATAGGAAGATTGTTGATGCACATACAAGCTTTCAGGATATAACGGAAGAAGTCAAGCAGATAGCAAAGCTTGTAACTGTTGGTGGAGAAAACCCCGTGAGTGTAGATCCTGTCACACCAGATATATACAAAACATTACGTTATACAGAAGTTAATCTATTAACAAATTCAAATGCAAAAATTCCTATTCGTAGTCATGGTGAAGGAACTCAGAGTTTATCAGTTCTTTTGTTGTTTAGTGCTTATCTAAAAAAAAGGCTGCAACCAGATACAGATCGTAATGCTGAGCCTATTATTGCCATAGAAGAGCCGGAAGCCCATCTTCATCCAAATGCAGTACGGGCCATATGGCATTTATTAGAGGATTTACCTGGTCAAAAAATTATAGCTACTCACTCAGGAGATATCTTGTCGGAAATACCAATAGAAAAGGTTAGAAGACTAAGTAGACAAGACCAGACTATAAAATGCTCCCTTGTGCCAGACGATTTGTTATCAGATGAAGAAATGCGAAAATTCAACCATCATGTTAGAAGAAACAGAGGAGAGTTGCTGTTTTCAAAAACTTGGCTTTTAGTAGAAGGAGAAACAGATGTGTCTGTTTTTTCTGAATGTGCTGATATATTGGGATTTGACTTAAATCATAAAGGAGTCAGAATTGTTGAATGTAGTCAGACTGGAGGCCCAGGAATATTTATAAAAGTTGCAGATGCTATGGGTATTAATTGGCATCTGGTAGCAGATAATGATGGTGGTGGTGAAAAATATATTGAATCTGCAAAAGAGCTACTTGAAGATAGAGAAGAAACCTCTTTTATTACAAAGTTGTCACATCCCAATATAGATGTTTTATTATGCTGTAACGGATTTGGGACCCCATATAGACAAGGAGTGGGACCACAAAAAGAAGCAGAGCTAACTGAGCCAGAAGAAAGCGATGGCTATTGGCTTCAAGTTTATAAAATAATCAACAAGAAAAGAGGTTTTTCCAAACCTGCAGCAGCATTAGAATCATTATTTATGATACGTGATAGAGGGGATACTGCTGTTCCAGAAGAAATAAAAAGTATCTTGGAGAAACTATGAATCAAATCACTATAAATATGTTAAATAAAAATCAACAAAAAGCTGTTAAATGGAAAAATGGATCCTTGATTGTACTTGCTGGACCTGGTTCAGGGAAGACAACTGTTTTGACTTTGAGAATTACCCACCTTATTACAAAATCATCTGAAGAGAAGTTTCGTATATTGGGATTGACTTTTACAGTCAAAGCAGCAAATGAAATGCAAGAAAGAATAAATAACATATTGGGAGAAACAAATAAGAGAGTACAGATTAGAACTTTTCACTCTTTTTGTACAGATTTACTTCGGCAGCATGGAAGTCATTTAGGATTGAAGCCGGATTTTGAAGTAATCACAGATGACAAAGATCGTATAGCAATTATAAAATCTGTAGGGAAGAATAATGGTATTGATGTTACTAACCCTGAAGATATATTAAAAAAAATCAATATTATGTTTAGTCGAGGGATTACACCAGAAAATTTATCAAAATATTACAAACCGAAAACAGAAGAGCAGTTTGAATACCTAAAATCAATGTATGAATGCTATTTGGCAGGTTTAATTAATAATAATCAACTCGATTTTGGTTCAATGCTTCATTTTTCACAAAAATTGCTTCAAACTGTTTCTCGTGTTGAAAAGCAAGTTCGAACAGTTTACAAGTACATATGTGTAGATGAATTTCAAGATACAAATTTGGCACAATACAAGCTATTGAAATTAATATCCCCTCCAGAATCAAAAAATCTTTTTGTTGTTGCAGATGATGACCAAATTATATTTCAATGGAATGGAGCAGATCCCAAAAGGCTAGAAGATTTAAAAAAAGACTATGATGCCCATACAATTCAGCTACCAGAAAACTATCGATGTCCAAAAGAAATAGTAGATATTGCAAATAAACTTATTCTATATAATTATGATAAGAAAACAGATAAGATGCCAGGTGTTTCAGTAAACAAATCAAAAGGATCAATAAAATTAAAATCCTTTGATGACTTTGAAACTGATGAAATTGACTGGATTGTTAAAAAAATAGGAAAGATCCCAAAAAGAGAAAGAGAAAAATGTATAGTAATAGCAAGAACAAATAAACTTTTAACACATGCAAGGCAAGCTTTATTGGATAAAGATATCAATGCAGAGGTAGTAAGCAAACATCAGGATTTTACTAGTCCTTTGGTATTACTAATCTATCTTTCTTTGAAACTTTCAAATAACCCAAATTCACGTAGTATTCTAAATAAACTATGTTCTGTTGCATCCGGGATAAATGGTATCACAGTATCTGCTGAAGAAGTCGTATCTCAAGCTAGTGTACAAGATACTACTATTTCATATACTTTTTTTAGTTTGTTGCAAACTAGTGAATTGTTAAAGCCTTTCTCTTTATTTGCCATTGAGACTATAGTCAATCAGATGAAGTTTCAAGAATTTGTAATCAAAAGTTTTGAATATTTTGATTCAATAAACTCTACTGAAGATGGTGACTTGTTTCCAGACTACAATGATGACAAAACAAATTGGCAGCGCATTAGTCGTGTTATTATACAAGAGTATGGGGAGCAAGTTCCACTTCATACTTTCTTGCAGCAAATGGATCTGACACCCAAATCAAAAGAACTTTCAAGTGATTGCGTAAGATTACAAACTGTACATACTGCAAAAGGAATGGAATTTGAAAATGTTTTTTTAATAGGTATGGTTGAGGATCAATTTCCTACATATTTTGCAATAAAAAATGGTATAAAATCAATCCAAGAAGAGCGTAGAAATTGTTTTGTAGCAGTTACTAGATCAACAGAATCACTATATATAACTTATTCAAAAAAGTATTTTGGCTGGAGCAAAAAGCCTTCTAGATTTTTAAAAGAAATGGGATTGTTAGTTGAATAATATATGGCAATACAGCACAACCTACCATTCCCCGTGCAAGATCATCGACACTCAAACCCTATGGGGTGAAACGATCTATCGAGTCTGGCTTCCGGATCGTGATGCTGTAGTCAAAGTCTCTGCCGTTACTCTACGACCACTCGAGACAGAATTTGATGCAGAGGTCCAAAAGAACAAGATCCTTTATATCTCTGCAGCAGCGAAGATTGTCCAAACGACACAAGAAAGTGTCTCAGGAGAGAATGAACAGGTCTTACTCTCACCCATAGAGTCCAATGTCATACCACTTCCCCATCAAGTCTCAGCCTTGAAGAGAGCCATATCAAAACCGCAAGTGCGTTATCTCATTGCCGATGAAGTAGGACTGGGGAAGACCATCGAAGCTGGTCTCATTATGAGAGAGTTGAAATTGCGTGGTATGGTCAAACGTACACTCATCATAGCGCCAAAGAGCATTGCTACACAATGGGTAAGCGAGATGCAAACACATTTCAATGAAAACTTTCAACTGGTAATGGGAGAGGATATCGCAACACTTAAGAGGATCGCCTCCACAGCAGAGGCAGAGTCAGCCAATCCCTGGTCAGTGTTCGATCAAACCATAGTCACGCTGGATGCTGTAAAACCGCTGGAAAAGCGACGAGGCTGGGACAAAGAGAGGGTCGCTGCATTTAATGCTGACCGATTTGAAAGTCTGATAAGTGTAGGATGGGATCTTGTCATTGTCGATGAGGCACACCGCTTGGGCGGCAGCAGTGAGCAAGTCGCAAGACATAAGCTTGGCAAAGGGCTTGCTGAAGCAGCACCTTATATGCTACTGCTTTCAGCCACACCCCATCAGGGGAAGAGGGATGCATTCTGGCGACTGATGAGACTGCTCGATAAGACATCATTTATCGATGAGGGAAGTATCACCAAAGAGCGTGTCAGAGAATATACAATCCGCACAGAGAAACGCAAATCGATCGATGGTGAAGGGAACCCTCTTTTTAAGCCCAGAAAAACACAAATGCTGCCAGTCTCATGGAAAGCACAACATCATCTGCAAAAAGAGCTCTATGAAGCAGTAACTGAATATGTGAGACTGGGGTACAATCAGGCGGTAGAAGAGAAAAAGCGTCACATTGGCTTTTTGATGGTACTGATGCAGAGACTGGTTGTCTCAAGTACCCGTGCTATTCGCACAACCTTGCAACGCAGACTCGAAGTGTTGAAAAATGATGATGTTTCCATAGAGAGAGACATCTCCATAGATGATGAAGAGTATTACGACAGTGATGCGGAGGTACTGGTAGAAAAATTGTTACAGGTGCATAAATTGGCTGTAGCCGATGAAGTGAATGAAGTGTCACAGTTGCTCAAGCTGGCGCAAGAAGTAGAACAGACACAAAATGATGCAAAAGCCGAAGCTCTGATCGATCAACTCTATACATTGCAGACAGAGGAGAGTGATCCGGAACTTAAAATCCTGATCTTTACCGAATTTGTACCAACGCAGCAGATGCTGATGACATTCCTGCAAGAGAGAGGCTTTAGCGTAGTTACACTGAACGGTTCAATGAGTATGGAGGAGCGTAAGAAAGCGCAGGATGATTTCGCAGAAGATGCCCGCATACTTATATCGACCGATGCTGGAGGAGAAGGGTTGAATTTACAGTTTTGTCATGTGGTTATCAACTATGACATACCCTGGAATCCTATGCGACTAGAGCAGCGGATCGGTCGGGTAGATCGAATTGGCCAGGCACACACTGTACGAGCGATCAACTTCGTTTTTGAAGAGAGTGTTGAGTACCGAGTCCGTGAAGTGCTTGAAGAGAAGCTCTCCATCATTTATGAGGAGTTTGGTGTTGACAAGACAGCCGATGTACTCGACTCTGCCGAATCAGGAGAGATCTTTGAAGAGATCTTTACCTCTGCGCTGCTGCATCCGGAAGCAATAGAAACGCAGGTAGAAAACTCTGTTGAAAAGATGAAGCGTGAGATAGAAGAGATTCGTAAAGAGTCTGAAATCTATAGTATCAGTGACGAACACAATCCGGATGTTGTCAAACAGCTTCGTACCCATCCTCTGCCATTTTGGGTTGAGCGTATGACTAAGAGTTACCTCAAAGCCCATAATGGAGAAGTTGTAGAGAAACAACACTGGTCTGAACTGAAATGGCCAGATGGCCATGTCGATAAGAAAGTAGTCTTTAGTATCAACGATGCCATGCGCTATGCAGGGACACAATTGCTTAACCTGGAAAACAGCCGTGTACGTGGTTTGACACTCAACTTACCAGAACATACCGAAGCAGAACCTATACCTGTAGTCACTATTGATGGGTTGCCCGATACTGTTTTTGGGTCATGGGGACTGTTTGAGATCGTTTTACAAACCACAACACATGACTTTAAAAATATCCGTATTCCAGCCAAACAGCAAGAGTATATTACGGTTTTTATTTCAGATGAAGGTAAACTATTTATCCCTACATCCAAACATATCTGGGAAATCCTTCAAACTGCGAATATAGAGATAAAAGGAACAGTTCCACAGGCAAATATAGCAGAGATGTTCAACCAAATGCAGAAACATGCACAGATACTTGGAGAAGAGACATATAAAGCACTCAAGCAGAGACATTTGCACGCACTCAAAAAAGAGGAAGAGCGAGGTCGTTATGCCCTGGAGTCAAGACGACAATCCATTATGAAAGTAGGACTGGAAGAGGTACGAACATATCGACTCAAGCAATTAGACAAAGAGCAGAAAAGCTGGGAAGAAGAGTTGGAACGAGCAGCGGATGTGATCCCCCACATCAGGCCAATATTACTAATACAGATCATTAAAGGTAGCCAGAATGCATAGTCTATCTTGGCGAGGAAGGGTTTTGAAAGAGCTTATCCCGAATCTTTCAGCAATACACTTGATAGCAGATCCTGACAATCTCCTGACAGACGAACAAATACAAATAGAACTTCGCAAGAGAGGGTTTGACCTTGTTGTATTTGAAGATGTTATTGCTTTTCGATACCTCTATGAAACACAATACAGAGACAACGATAAAGAGCTTATCGTTATTGTTCATAAAGAAAATATAGACAATCTCCCATATGACATACTCAGTATGAGTAGACAGCATCACTTTTCTCTAGCTGAGCTTTTCCCGAATTTGAGCTATCCCGTCGTAGCAGTACTGGATCAGCACTATCTTGATGCTCTTTATACTTCACAACAAAAGCTACAACCTACTCGTATGGGAGAGAATGCAACGGCAGCGTTTATCTTGCAACATGTTTTTGAAATTACTCCAGAATTGATCAACGATAAAGTGAGCTTACTTAAATGCCTGTTGCGGTGTCACTATGGAAATATGAAAATACCTGCTATTCTCCAGCAATATTTGATAAAAGAGCTTAGGAATAAAAGTGAACTCAAAACATGGCCTGTATCGTCAATGATAGAAAGTGCAAAAAGCTTTTACGATTTTTTACAGGAACAGTGGCTGGCATATTTGCTTCACACTCATTCATCGATGCTGTATGAAAAACCTGACACCCCGTATACAAGTTTTAGACAAGTGCCCTTCGAGCATGAAGACGTTCGCATATACATTGACAACCTTTTTCTTGAGGGCTATCTTGAGCCCATTAACCTGCCTGGGGTAGAAGTTCAAAAAGATGAGTGGATACGATGTGGCCTAAGTGACATGACTGTTTCAGACAGAGAGAACAAGCTATATGATCTTATAGATAAATCGCTGCCTGATGAAAATGACAACTTTGAAACATGGCGCAGTTTCGCACTCAAATGGGCAAAACTAACTGCCTTTGTACATACCAATTCGCAGACGGACAAAAAGCGGTATGATACACTTTGGATTGAAATAGACAAGCATTTTAGCCAATGGATGAACAAGCGATATCTAAGTCTTTACAATATGCCGTCATCACAGGTTGCTATGCTTCATCATATACCCAAATTTCTTGCCAGAAGGATGGAAGAAAACAGAGATTGCAAGGTTGCACTGCTTGTGATAGATGGATTGGCACTCAATCAATTTGAAACACTGCAGCAGATACTTGCAGAACAGTTGTCTGATGCGATTATACAGGAGAATGCTACATTCGCCTGGGTTCCGACAACGACATCTGTCTCAAGACAAACCATTTTTTCAGGAAAGATGCCACTCTTTTTTACAGATTCCATCCATACGACTTCTAAAGAACCAAAGTTATGGGAGCAGTTTTGGGAAGATCAAGGATTGACAAAAGCCCAAATTGTTTATGCTAAAGGATGGGGTGTTGGAGATCCAGACAAAGATCTTTACGAGCTACTGACTCCGGGGAAAACAAAAGTTGCGGGTATTGTGATTAACACGGTTGATGACACAATGCATGGCATGAAGTTGGGACTGCGGGGTATGCATGTAATGATCAAAGAGTGGATGATGCAAGGATACCTCTCAAAGCTCATAAGGTCACTTCTTGAGGATGGATTTGAGCTCTATCTGACTTCTGACCACGGAAATGTTGAATGTAAAGGTATGGGAGCGCTACAGGAAGGATCTATTGCCAAGAGCAGAGGAGAAAGGGTAAGAGTTTATTCTAGTGAAGAGCTTAGAAACCGGGTACTTCAAGAGTGTAATTTTGCAGCGCCTTGGGATTCATCTGCATTGCCAAAGGACTATTTTCCTGTCATTGCGAAAGAAAACAGTGCTTTTGTCAAAAAAGGAGATATTATTATAGGACATGGTGGTGCAGCCATGGAAGAAGTGATCGTTCCATGGATAAAGATCAAGAGGAAAATGAATGAGTAAACGACATGACACGATAGGAATAAAACAGGCCATACGGCTAGAGTGGATGGAACATGCCCTTAACCTACTGCTTTCTGGAATGGATGCGGTAACAATTCGAGAGGAACTACATCATTATTTGTCTGAACGAAAAGGTGATGGGTCTTTGGGTAAACGGAGTAAAAACACCCGCTCTTTTGTTGTAACCAATCTGATGAATATATGGATTACACCGCCAAAAGAGATTCTCCCTTTACGAGATAATGCTGTTAAGCTGGTAAAACAAGATCCTGGACAAAAGAGGGCAATGCACTGGGCAATGATTTCATCCGTCTACCCTTTTTGGTATCAAACCGCACTCCAGGTCGGCAGATTGTTAAGTTTACAGGATCAGATTACGCAAAAACAGATACTCGAAAGACTCAAAGAACACTACGGTGACCGACAAACAATTGACCGGTATTCAAAATTTGTATTACGCTCATTTGTCTATTGGGAGATTTTGGAAGATGCGGAGACCAAAGGACATTACCGACATACTGTAACAAATAGCATTGGCTCTGATTATGCACTGGCACTGATATTTGAGTCTATCTTGCTTGCAAAAAAAGAAGGCAAATGTACAGTAACCGAACTACTTTTCTCTCCATCACTTTTTGCATTTGAAATACCGCAGGTAATGGCATCACAGCTTGTTGGACTTGATCGGCGGTTAAAACTGGATCAATTCTCTGTTGGGGATGAGTATGTGTATATTTAACTTCTAGACGTTTAACTATTCTTATGCCTATACAAAGCTAAAAAAGACAAGCTATTTCAGCCACCCGATAGGACGGCAATATCTCAGTAAACTACCACCAAAGGTGGTGATAGTTTACTCTTATATCTATATTCACAAATCCTATATTTTTGTAAAAAATATTTATTTATACTATCTCCAAAATACATTTTTTTTACTCTCCAACTCTTCTGAAGCCATATTTAAAGCTATGACAATTATAAACAATGTTGTTAAAATTATGATTGTTATCTCCATTTGCATTTTCAACTCCTTTCAGGAAATTATAATAAGTTTTCGATTTTTCCGCAACACTCTAAAAAATATATAAATCACCAAAAATATCTCAGCTATTTTTTCTCATTTTGTGAATATAGGTAGAAGAATAAAATCTTCAAAAATTAATTTAAAGGAGAGTCCATGAAGGATTTGGCAAGAGTTGACAAAGAGCTTGGTGCAAATATGAGTTTTAGTCTCAATTTTGCTTT
>JALUWO010000048.1 GCA_027019405.1 Candidatus Altimarinota bacterium
ACTTTTTAAATTATATCCTCCGCTGATTGTAGATAATTCTCTATAATCACTTCTTAAAAGCTTTTGTACTCTTGCTTTTTGTTTGTATAGATTCTTAACAAGGCTTTTAAACCTTTTATCGTTTTTGTAGTTATCCGCAAAAAGAGAATCTTTGAATTTTTCTCTTATCTTTTTAGCTTTATTGATATTTCTTGTAATTGCACCTTTTTGAGCAGCTATTTTTCGTTTCCAAATTTTTAGTTTGTCCTTTTCGTCAAACATCTTAGTCGCTCTTGTTGTTATAATGTAAACATTTTTTCCATTTTCTTTAAGCGGATTTTGAGCAAAATAAATATACTCCTTGTCTCTTTCGGTTAAAAATTTTGCAAGTCTTTTGTGTGCCTTCAAATGAAAGTCTTTATTATCTTTAATGGTCTTACTGTATACTATTTTGCCTGGATCGTTAAAAGCAGCATCTTTTTTCATTTTTAAAAGCTGAAAAGCATCTCCTCTTGTATAATAAAAATAATCTGGGTCGTTTGCTTTAATTATATCAGCCAGTCGCTCAACCGCTTTTAATTTTTTGCCATCTTTGCTATCAGTAATGCAAGAATATATCACCTCTCCATTATAATGCGGATGAGTACCTTGCTTGTATTTGATGATTTGTATTTCTTTAAGTTCTTTAGGCATTTTTATTGCAACCTCTTTTAATTCTTTTTTTTATTTTTTACATTAATGTACTATTTTTTTAATATCCTTATTTTCTTTTTTTTCATTTTGTTTAATCAATTTGAAATATAAGATACTTATATTTTTTTGCCGTGTTGTATGATACTCCTGCTTCTTTTGCCACTCTGTTTATATTTATTTTTTTATTTTCAAAATGCAATACTTTTATTGCATTTCTTATTTTTTTTACACTCCTTTCTTCTTTGATAATATTAGCTTTTCTTGTTGCATTTTGTTTTGTTAATTTGATAGGTTTTTTATATTCATTTTCCATTATTATTATTAGTTCTTCTAAATCTTTGTATGTATTTTCATCATCAAAGTTAAATAATTTTCTTATTTCTTTTTTAATTGCATTAAATCCGCTTATTATGTTTAATGCTTTTTCTTTTTCAATTGTTATTCTCATATTTTTCCTTTCATTTTGTTATAACATATTATAACTAAATTCATCTTAATTCTTGTTTAATGTTATATCATTTTGAAATATTTATCAGTTATTTTTTTGGATAACCAGCCATAGAATGAACAATCCGATAAACCGCTTCTTTATCCAAGGTGCTTCATAATCTAAATTTTATTTCTTGAGCTGTACTTTTTATTTATGCCACTTACTCACTTTCTCCTATACTTGCAAAACAAGTGATTTTATATATCATTTTATATTTATATCTGCTTCAGCAGCAGAAGTATATATTTACAAATTTTTTTCTTGATTTTTAACTCATTTATTTGAATCTATAGCTTGTTAAAAGTTTTATATTATTTTTATTTAGATTTTTTTAGTACTTTATTGTTTCATATTGTATTATATTTTTATTTTCATTTATAAAATATTTTGCTGATTTTTCTAATATATCATTTGATGTTATATATATGTTTTTTATATTTCTTTTTTCATTTTTTAAATATTTTTCTTTGTATATCATACAATTTGCTATAAATTCTTTTAGTTCTTTATGTGTTATTTTTTTACTTTTCCAGTTTTTACATTGTATTAGTAATATTTCTTGATAATTTTTTGCTATTATGTCTATTCCTTCATCTTTTCTTTTTTTTCCTATTCCATTATAGCTTACTGTATATCCAAGTGTTTCGTATTCTTTACCTACATATAATTCAAAATCTTTTCCTTTTTTTTCATTTTCTTTCATAAATTCTCTATATCTTTTTCTTCTATTTTCTTCAAAAGCTTTTTTTCTTTCTTTTTTATTTTTTTCTATTGTTTCTTTGAAATTTTTTGTTGTATTTTTTATGTAATTATTAATATTTTTGTTATTTTTTCTATTGTTATTATTTTTATATTTTCTTTTTTTTCTTTTATTTGGTATTAATATATTAATTAATGTTCCTATTATTACAAGTATTATTATTGTTTTTATTTTTTATCCTTTCATTTTAATTGCAATTTTCCACTTTCTGCTTTTTTCTTTATATTTTCTAATTTTTCAAGATATTTTTTTGTTTCTTCTATCTGATCCTCTAATGCTAATCCCATATTTATTAGTTTTATTAGTTCTGGTTTTTCTTTTTCCCATTTATTTAATGTTGGTCTTGTTATATTTAGTATTTTTGCTAATTCTTGTTTTGTCATTTTTACTCTTTTTGTATATATTCTTTCTATTTTATTTAAAAATTGTAAAATTTATTTACAATTTAATTTCTTTTTAAGTTATTTTACTTTACAATTATATAAATATTTGTAAAGTATATTTACAATGTTTCTTAAAATAAAACTTTTTTTGTAACTATTATAACAAAATATTACAAAATTCTATAAATATTTAGATTTTTTTAATGTTTTCTTTGTCCTGTAATGACATTAAACTTATACCGCCCTTTGATGACACTCCAAGGGCGTAATAAATTTGGAGCGTCAAAATTTCTTTTAAGGAGTGTCATTATGGCAAAGTCAGAGATTATCAAACCAGGTTATGAAATTAGTTACTTAGTACATCCTGATTTCATAAAAACAAGAGTCGCAGGTGAATACCAAGGAAATTCCTATAAATCTGCTGTTACAATTACAAGTCAAACTGTTTATGAACAATTTAATGAACAAACGCAGACTACTGATATTAAAAAGTCTGAATTAGATTTTGAAATATCTTGTGATACTAATTCTAAAGCTAAGCTTTTAAGCGAATTTATAAGGCGTGAAATGGAGTCTCACCGTCCTATTCTTTTTACCGCTTTATTACCTTACGATAATAAGGTAAAAGTCTTTGAAGATGCAGATCATTTTTTGAATTTGCATAGTCAAAAAAAGTAAGCATTCAACAAAGCCCTTATTTTAGGGCTTGATTGAGTTTTTACTCAAATTTTTATAGGGGGGTTAAGATGAAATTTTCTCTTAACAAAAAATTAGCGACTGCGGTTGCTTTGGGTTTTAGTTCTGTTGGTGCTTTTGCTGCTACTGGTATTGCAGTACCTACACCTGATTATACTAGCTTTTATTCGATTGCTGGTGTTGCTATTGCTGTGTCTTTAGTAGTAATGCTTGCTAAGAGAGCAAAAAGCTTTTTAAGATAGTTCTATCTTTTTAGGGGATTTTTCCCCTATTTTTTTTAAAGGGTTAAATATGAAAAAAATTTTTTTATCATTTCTTTTTTTATTTTTAACTTTGTCTCTTAATGCTGATTTTTTATTAAAAAATAAAAATCAATGTGTTTCTGATTTTTGGTTTGATGCTAATAATTCTACTGTAAATTTTATTTATAGTTCTCAGCCTGGTACTGTTTATTCTTCTTATTCTTCTTCTTATTCTTTTGTTCCTGGCTATGATTATAACTCTTCATCTGATATTTGCTCTTTACCTCCTATTGTTAAAGAGCTTTCTTTAACTTCTTCTGATTATAATTTTTTAATGGCTCTTATGGGTCTTTTGATTGGTTTTTCTTTTTTGTTATCTATTATATTAATTTTTAAAAGGGGTAAATAATGGCTCATATTCTTACTAATAATGCTTTTGATTATTTTATCACTATTCCTATGATTATGATTGTTCCTTTGGCTGTTATAATTGCTTCCATTTCTATCATTAGTGATTAATTATGAAGAAA
>JALUWO010000049.1 GCA_027019405.1 Candidatus Altimarinota bacterium
ATTTAGTTACTTGTTATCCTATTTGAACAAATAGAGATAGATGGATTGCAGTATTAAAGAAAATAAAAGAATAAAAATCTCTTGAAAAATTTAAAAATAAATATATAATAGAATTATTAAAATAATTTTACAATTTAATTTTAAAAAAAAATGATAAATACAAAGAATTTGAAAGAAAATAATGTTTATAAAGTTCAATTTGAAAATTGAGAGACTAGATTAGTGAAGTTTGTTAATTGACAATTTCAAGACATAAGTAATTATGATGTATATGGTAGTTCTGTTGTATTAGTTGAAGAATTATCAACTGATATATTTCAGTTGATAAAAGATTTAGATGAATTTATAAATTTTATGGAAGAGAATAAAAATTGGACACTATTAAAACAACAAAATGAAAATATTAATATTCTAAGAAAAGAGTTTATTGAAAACTTAAATGATGTTTTTGATAAAAGAAAAATGAGAGTATGAGTAAGTATTATGTATTATAAATGAATATCAGACAGACTTGATAGAACTGTTTCTTTTGAGTATTTTATTAATAAAAAAACTATGGAATGAGAATTACAATATAAATATACATTCTTAAGTTTTAGAAGAAATGATGAAATACATAAATTTAATAACTTTAATGAATTTAAAAAGTTTTATTTAGAACATTATAATAAATAAAATGAAAAACACATATAAAATAGAAGTTCTAAAGTTTTTAAGTTCATTAGAATTAGAACAGAAGATAAATGAAACATTAAAGAAAATAAAAAAATAAAAATCTCTTGACAAAACAAAAAATAAAAGTATTATAGAATTGTTAAAATAATTTTTATAATTTAATTAAAAAAGAATGAAAGTAGAAACAAGAACAAAAGAAGAAAAAGAAATAATTGTTTTCTTTTATAAAAACAATTATTTCTTATCTTCTAGATTAGAAAATAGATTTAATGATTTATATAAAAAACAAGAATTTATACAAAGTTCTTGAAATAAAACAATTTTTGAATTAGAAGAAAAAAAGAAAAAAATCCATCAAAATATAAGATGGATAGAAGATTATAAATTATATAAACCAAGTGTTGAAGAAACACTTATAAAAGAAAAATGCCCAAATATTAGGTGGGAAAATGAAGCTATAACTTTATTAAAAATAAAACCAAAAGTTAAAAGAAAAACTTTTGGTAAAGTTATATGGAGACCTGATAGATTTAATAAGATAGATGAAGAGACCTATCTTATTGATAAAAATATTCCAGATGATAAATTAAACAAAATGGAATATTTTGAAATCAAAAAAACAATTAAAACTATAAAAGATAAAAAAGGAAATAATATAACAATTGTTTCTTGAATAGATGTATCAGATGAATATGATACATTTGAAAGATATAAAAGTTTAAAAAGAGATAATTGAGATGTTTTAAATTATTTCAGTTCATATGAAGAATTGGAAAAAAAAGCGGAAAAAATGGTAAAAGAAAATGAAAAAAAATATTGAGATGAATTGAAAAGATTAAAAGAAGAAGAAGAAAAGTTAGAAAAAGAGTTAGAAAAATTACATAAAGAAAGAGAAGAAAGAAAAGATTTATATAAAAAAGATTTAAAAAAAGATTTATTGAATATTTATAAAAATAGAACTTTATTAAAAGAAGAAGTGGAAAAAGAATTTGGAAAAGCAGAAAAAATAGATTTAGAGAAAGAGGTAGAAATTTTTAATAAGATAAGAAAAACAATAAATGATGTCAACTTATATGAAGCTATTACAGAACATTTATCTGTTGATAAAATAAAATTCTATTTCTGAGAAAGAAATAAAATGGACGATATAATAAGATGGGTAAACGATGCATATTTATCTGATGAAGAGAAAGAAAATCTTATATCTGATATAAAAGAATATGTTGATTATATTTTACAAAAGAAAGATATAATTGAAAGATTTGATATATGAACAAAAATTGTGAATCTTTCTTTTGTAAATTTTGAAAGTGATATGTTCTTTATAAGAACATATCGGGGAGGAGGTAGAAGAAGTTATTGGAAAAATTTAGAAAACACTTATTTCAGATATATAAATCTTGATTTCTTTGAAACTGCTTGACTAGAAATTAAAGATTTATCTGAAGAAACAATAAATAAGATAGATGATATTATACCATCTTCTTGAGGTGTTTGCTCAAAGGCTCCTTGGGAGAAGTTTTCACATTGTATAGGTAGCAAAAAAAATGAAAAAGAAACATCTATTTGACTTATAGTAGAAAATTATTTGTTAGATAGAATATTTCATATGGTAGAAGACAAATTTGAAACTATATCAGTTAACTGAAATAATAGTTTAGTGAAAATAAAATAAACAAAATTTTCAAGTAGAAATATAAACTACTTGATTTTTTTATTTTATATCAAATCATAAAAACTATATCAATACTTTCTAATTCATTTAGTTCAAGGAAATAAATTTGTTTCTAATAAATACACTCATTGTTTTTCAATAAATATATCAAATCAAATAACAATGAAATAATGTTTTTTATTATTAACTTTTTTATTATAATCTAATATAAATTGAGTTAGTTCATTAGAAGTTTGTAGCAGTATATCTTTATAATCTTTAAATCATAAAACTTTTTTAACATTTTCATATTTAGTAGTTTTAAGTATATCAATATTTAATTTTATTTCACTCTGTATAAATTTAACTTGATTATCAACTATTTTAAATCATATATGTCAGATAAAAGAAATATCATCATTTCATTTATGAATATTATCTAAAAATTTATTTTTAGCTTTGTTTCTTCTATAAATAAAGAAAAATCATTTATTAGTGATTGAATTATAAGAAAATAAAAATCTAAAAGTTCAATCATTTTCAATATTTTCTTGGATTATAAATTTATCATTATTTTTATTGTTTTCTAATAAATCAAGTATGGTTTTTTTATTTTCTTTATTTATTAGATATACTCAATCTCATTGACTTCAATTAGTTATTTTAAATACTTTTCATTTTTGTTTCTCAAAATTAAACTGAACTTTATTAGTTATGATTTCATTTCATATATTCTGTATAAGTTTTATAGTTTTATTATTTCTTTTAAATTCTTTAAGTAAAATATCATTTTTTTCTTTATTATTTATTTCTGATATTCAATAATTTTTTATGATAGCATTATTATTATATTTATTTATTAGTTTAATAGTATTATCATACTCTAAAAATTTGTCCATATCATAAAATATAAAACTACTATCAATATCTTTTATAAAATTTGTTATATCTCAATTTAATATATTAAAATTTTGTTTAATTGATTGTTTTTTTAGTTGTTTTAATTGTTCTAAATATTTTTTAATTCATTGCATTTCTTTTATAAATAATTTTCATTGTTTTTCTTCTAGGTGTGGGGATAAAATATAAATTGGTTTATTAACTCAATTTAAGTATTGAAATCTATCTTTTAAGTCTATATCTTTTCAATTATTTAAAGAATCTGTGATTATAATAAGTTTAGTTTGCATTGTTTTTTTAATAATTAATAAATAAAATAAATTATTTTCTTTTTCTAGTAGTTCTTCTTTTAGTAGTTGTTTTTTTTCTGATAGTTGTAGTTTTCCTTTTTTTCTTTGCTGTTATTTTTTTATTTTTAACAACTTGTTTTTCTTGTTTATCTAATATAGTGTCTGATAACTGTATAGTTGAATTTATATCACAATTATCACATTTTCAACATTGTCAAGGTA
>JALUWO010000050.1 GCA_027019405.1 Candidatus Altimarinota bacterium
CTAAAATTAGAAGATTGATTTATATTCAAGATGAGTTATCATTTCTTGATACTGAGTTACAAAACTCTTTAGAAGATACTGATATCAATGATGATATTGACATATTACAATCAATACCGGGTATTGGAACAGTAACTTCTAAAAACTTTATGGTTGAAGTATCTTCTATTGATAAATTCAAATCTGTAAAGCAACTATGTGCTTTTATTGGAATTGACCCATCAATTAAGCAAAGTGGTACTTCAGTTAATTACAGAGGCAAAATCTCTAAAAGAGGTAATGCCAACCTTAGAAGAACTATTTGGCAAATGGCAATAGGTGTAATTCGCTCTTGTGAGAAATTTAATGCTTACTTCACTAAAAAAAGAGAAGAAGGTAAAAAATTTAAACAAGCTGTTATTGCCGTTGCCAATAAATTTCTTAAAACAATATTTGTGTTATTAAAGAACAAAACTAAATTTGATGAAAATTTAGCTTATGGTGTTTCAAAATGAAACATTTTAATTAATTTTCTTATTAAAGGTTTGGAATGGTTTGTTTATAGTTGACTCCTTTGTTTTATGAATTTTTTTTATCTATATACCCTTTTGGATTGTTTTATCCATATAACATACAATAAGACTAAATTGCCTACAATTCAAATAGAATCTTTTTTATCACAATGGTTAGCTTCTATCAAAAGAGAATCTTTTAAAAAGTATATATCTTTTATACTCCAACCTTTTTCTTTACTTACTAAGTATAAATTTTCATCTTTTGCTTGGCATATAAGATTATCTCCATTTTTGAAGTATTTTGTATTATCTGAAATAGATGATTCTCTTGCATATATCAGTATCGCAATAATGCTTACAAAAACAAAGATAGATAGCGGTATATACTTTTTTAAAGAACCTGGAAATATAAATGCAACAACAAATAAAATAATTAGAGCAATTGATATTTTGATGGTATTTTCATCTACAAAGCCAAACACTTTTATACTCCTTTGAGATAAAATTTATAAAAAAAGTATAGCACTATTTGAAAAAATTGCAAGCATCTGATGAAGAAATTTTAAATTTTTTTTGGAAAATATAAAATAATGTTCATATGGTATAATATTTCATATAAAAAAGGGAAAGATATGACATCGATTAAAAATACAAATGGCACAAATGATAGTAAAGTTACTTTTAGTATCTCTGCTGAGACTAAAGAAAAGTTGGTTGAATTAGCAAATGAACTTAATATATCTTTCAATGATATCTGCATTAATGCTTTAAGAGAATATGTTGAAAAACACAAGTTAGAAGATGAGAGTTAGGGTTGATGAAAGCCTTTTAAATCATCAATGGTATAATTTGTCCCCGTTGTCCCCATGTGGACACCTCGCCGGAAATGGTATGGACACTAAGTCGGAGTCTTTGTGGACATTTTAACTTATGTTATAATGCTGACTTGAATATCCTAAACTTTACTACTATCCACATACGACTGACAGCGGTATCCAAATGTACCAGCGTAAACAATAATTTTAGAAATTACTTGATGCTGACACAGTTAAATGTTACCAAAAATTTTATTTTTTTATAATATCAGAAAATTTTTTAATAAACATTTGAAAATCATTGTCTTCATCCAGTATTTTAAGTGCTTTCTCGATATAATCGTCTTCCATCATATGTTTTAAGATATTATATTCTTTTTTAATTTTAATATAGCTTTGGCAGTATATATTTGGTTTTTTTGCTCTTAAATATACCTCAAAGCCAATTAATTTAGCTAAAATTTTGATCTCCTCCTCGAACAAAAAATCATATAGTTCTTTTTCTATTTCAAATTCAAGTTTTTTAGAAATATCTGAAATAACAATTTGTGTATCGATCTTTGAAACTGCTTTATAGTATATTTCTTTTTCTACATTATTGCTAAAATTAAAGTTTTTTAACGAATCTTTTCTGTATTTTTTTGATAAAAGATATTTTACAGATTCGCAAATTTGACCTTTTTCAAAGCATTTTTTAGAATATTTATTTTGTGCATTATTGTAGCTTAAAGTATCTCTATAATAGTTTTTATTATCCAAGATAACATTTGTACAATTCATTATTGTGTAAAAATTTAACATTTTTTTTATAAAAATATCTATTTTTTTAATTCCTTCCCTTCCTTCGGTATCTGTACTTAAGCTTGCAATATTTATTTTTGCATAAAATTCTTTTTCAGTAAGGGGACAATGCAAAAATAATTTTTTATACTTTTCTTCTTCTTGTTTGTTGAAATTTTTTTTGTCAGTTGATTCAATAAAATTCTTAAAAATGTTTATATTCATGTTTTTACTCCTTGCAGTAAATGTTATAATTTAAAGCTTTTCTGCTTTAAAAGCACCTTATCTGGTTTATACGAAATACAATAATAAGGGCATCTCTAAATGCATATATTTTTTAGAGATGCCATTAAATAATTTATATTCCCCTCAATATTTTTAAATAATCTCTTGTACTAAATTGTATAAAAGTATATAACTTTTAATTATTTTTTCTATTATTTTATATCTCAAATACAAATTAATATTTATATTTAATTATATTTTTTTATGTAAATACTTATGTCTTATTAACTATTTTGCACAACCTCGTTATTTTGTCGTCTCATGATATCTCCTTATAAATTTTTAAAATTTTATTTAAAAGCTCTGTTGCAAAAGATAATTTTTTTATTGCATTTTTAGAATTATTATTCTTAATCTCGCATAGGATTTGCAAGTACTGCAAAACCACCAAGTAAGCAATTTTTTCCATAATATTTTTTGCAAAATTAAGGAATAAGATTATAAGTATTTTTTATGTTTATTTAACTATTTTATAATTATAAAATAGTTGTCTTGATTGTAGTATTGTAGTTATAACAACAGCACATGTTTGTTGTTGGTATTATTTGTAGTATATTTAGCCTTCTCAATATTTCTTCAGGATTCATCGGCAATAAAAAATTGTCTGCATTTTTTGTATTTTTCAAAATACAAAAGGTAATGCTGTTTACAACCTTTTGCCCTTTATCCCTTTTCGATAGTTGTTGAACACATCTCATATATCTAAATAGATCTTAGATGCTTCGTTGCGGTTTGTCTCTATCTCTATCGTTTTTTACCACCCATATAGCATTACCTATACTGCTTCCACTTTGCATTTCTGCAAGTGTGCGGTAGATAGAGCCTAAAGTAGCATAAAGCTACTGCATGTGCCAAGCACATCACATGCACTGCCAGACTTCTTAATAAGTCTGCTTTCCCGCAATTAGAGGGGAATAGGCTATTAGGTTAACCTAAAGTTACCTAAAAAAAGTTTAACCTCTGTCCCTATGAACATTCATATGACGGAGTCGCTTATAAAGTTATAAGCAAAATCAGTTCAAAGACTGATTAATGATGATAATAATTATCATACATTTTTAAATAATAAAAACATATTATAACATATTTTTTATTTTTTTGCAACACATAGAAATTTTAGAATTTTTAGAATAATTATATGAAATTAGATAAAAAGTGGGACCCAGAGTGGGACCTGAGTAAACCTTAAAGTATATGGTATTTTTCAAAATGATTTTAAAGACTGAAATTTAGGGGTTTATAAGTGGTAGCAGGGGGGGAACTCGAATCCCCGACCTCCGGCTTATGAGACCAGCGCTCTAACCAGCTGAGCTACCCTGCCACAAAAAAGAGATAGAATTATATTTAATATTT
>JALUWO010000051.1 GCA_027019405.1 Candidatus Altimarinota bacterium
ATAACGGTTGTCGTGAGCGATAATTTTCCGCTAGGTAAATTATTCGTCTCCTCGTTTTTGTTAGATGTTTCACTACAGTAATGCTAATCTTTTCTCAGATGCTTTAAAGTATATTTCATCAATTTCAATACCAATAAATTTTCTATTTAATTCTAAAGATGCAACACCTGTTGAACCAACTCCCATAAATGGGTCAAAGATTACTTCATTTTCATTTGTTGCCATTTGAATTATATGTTTTAATAATTTAACTGGTTTTTGGGTTGGATGTTTTGGGTCTTTTAATCTTTCTGGTTTCATACAGATTGGACTTTCAAAGAAATTATGCATTTCATTTTGTTTTCCAAAATTCCAAGTATGCCCTTTATTCCACATACAAGCTATCATTTCACAACTATTTAAAAAACCTGCTTTCATAAATTTTGGTGTTGGATTTGTTTTATGCCAAATAAAAAACTGAAAAGTATCAAAAATAGGGTCATATACCTCATGCCATCTTCCTATTGTGTTATAAGATGTAAAAGTAAATAAATTACCATTTGGTTTTAATATCCTTAGAAACTCTTCCTTGTAATCTAAGGGGTCAAAATCTTTATCCCAATCTGCTATATCATTATTTATATCACTTCTGTGAGAAAATTTTATATTGCCAGTAGAATATTTATTTAAATTATATGGTGGGTCTGTAAATATAAAATCTACAGAATTTGTTCTCATTGTTTTGATGTATTCTAAACTATCTTTATTAAAGATTCTATAATTATTATTCATTATCTTCTGTTTCAGATAAAGTATTAAATTGTTCTTCTATATTCTCAATAAAGGATAATGTTCTTACACACAGTTCCAATACATCATTTTTATTTATATTATGACTACTCCCATCAGTTTTTTTTCCATTTCTATGGACTAAATCATGTCTATTCTGAACGGAATTATTCATATAGTCTTTATCTTGAAAATTAATATCAAATATTGCACTATAAATATTTTCTATAATATCCAATCTGTGATAAATCAAATTAGAAAGACTTTCTTTTACTTTTAACTCAATATTACTATATTCGTTATAGATATCACTAAATCTAAATTTTTCTTTTTGATACTTTTCAAATGTTTTAACAAAGTTTTCTAAAAATTGAATATTATTGTCAATTTTAAATCTTATAGCATCATATAAATATGTCTCAAGACTTGTAATAACTGATGAGTATAACATACCAAAATAATGATTTGTAAGAGTTGTGCCAATACAATCAACATTAGATAATTGTTGAATATTTAGTATGCTTTCTTTAAATTCAATATAATAATCTTCTAGTGGGAGTATTGCATTTAAAAGATGTAAGTTTTGAATAAGATATTCTTCGCCTATATTTGTTAATGTAAATTGATTATCTTGATAACTACAGAATTGTGATCTTGTGAGAGTGTTATGAGATTTTAAATTTCTTACTTTCTGAGAGAATTTATCATCATTTCTTCCACTAATTATTACTAAATCTTCATCATCTGGTTTTAATAAATCCCTTAATTTATCAATTAAATCTGTTGTAGTAAGTGTTTTATCTTCTTGTTTATTTAATAAATATAGAGACGGTAAAATTAATTCTTTTTCTGTAATTCTTGCCATATTCTAATCCATGTAATTTCTAATCAGTAAATGTTTCGCATTTCTATTATTTCTATTTTGAAAACTTACCATATACTTTTTATCAAATGTGCTAATATTTATATTTGGCTTATCATACAAACTAAATATAAAATCAGTATTTTTAATTATCATCATCCATTTAGCTTCACAATTGTTTACCAGATAATTGGCTAATCTCGATTGATCACCTTTGGTAAACTCATTTTGTGCATAAGTACTAAATTCACTGTCATAAGGTGGGTCTAAAAAAATAAAATCATCTTTTTTTGGCTTATTTTTCTTGAAAAAATCTTCAAAATCTAAATTATTAATATTTGTTTTTTCTAAATGTTTTATTAGTGGTTTAGACTGCAAATATTCAAGTTTTTTAGTTAAATTTTTTCTGTTATATCCTATTCCCCCATACGGTACATTAAAATGACCACTTTTGTTATATCTAAACATTCCACTATAAGCAAAATTTCTAATAAAAAAGAAAATAGCAACTTCCTTTGATTTCTCAATATTATATTTTTCAATGTGATTATAAAGATGCCTAAAGTGCATATAGAAAGCACTTTTAAAAGCAGACTCTATGTTGTCAAGGATATCTTTGTTCGGAAGCTTACCTTTTTCAAGTTCAATTTTCTTCATTCTTTTTGTTTTACTAACAAGGTTTTTATTTAATTCTTTAATAAAATTTTCAAGATTAATATTGAAACTAGATTCTAGCATACCGTTGAATTCTTTAGAATGATTAAATACAAATTCTACAATCCAGTTTTTAATGTCCAATTCTGTTGTTTTATTATTTGAAAAATCAAGATAACAATTGATAAATTCTTGAGAATTATTATTTACTATTTTTTCTAATAGTTCCCAATTATAAATAATTTTATTCATAATTTTAAAAAATAATTTATCTTCCTTTTTAATTGTATTGTATAAGTCAATTAATTCATAAGATTTGTCATTAATGAATAATTTATTGGCATTAGTTGAAAAATAAACTGCTCCACCACCAATAAATGGCTCGTAATAATTATTGAATTCTTTTGGTATTGCAGGATGGATATGCTTTAACTCTTGTTCTTTCCCCCCAGCCCATTTTAAAATAGGCGATAGCCTATTTTCTAATATATTATTGTGTTGAAATAATTTCATAGATGCAGTCATTTTATTAACCTAAATATTCATGTTTGATATTTTCTAAAGCATCATTAATTAAATATGCTGATTTTCTATATTCATCAATTACAATTTCATACCCCTTATCACTACAACAAACAAGATTCCAAAAATCTTTTCCTATTAAAAGTTCTTCTTTTGCAAAAAATTGTAATACTCTTGTTTGTTTCCATTCCTTGTCTTCTCCAAATCTATTGTATGCTGTAGCAAAATGACATTTAATATTTGCATCTTTTCCTAGTGAATTTGAAAGAATTGCATATTGTTCAAAAATTGCTTCTTTTTCACTTCTTGCTTTTTTATTATCTAAATCACCACCAATTTTTAATTCTATTAAATGATGAGTATCTGTTTGTTTATCAAATAGGTAATAATCACTAATATGAACTTTTTTAACAACTTCTGTATTAGAAGTTATATTTCTGATTTCATCATAGTGCGATAAAAGTGGTTTTAAATCATTCTTGCTATTTTTATATCCTTCTAATAATTCAGCAATTTTTGCTGTTTGTTCTGGGTATAACTCACCTTCCACACTTTTAGTAACTTCATAAAACAACTTAGCAATATTTATTGCCATAGACTCAAGCATATATCCCATTGAACTATCAAGTGAACGAACTAATGAAGCATAATATTGTATTTCTTTTCCAAGTGCTGAAATAAATACATTGTGTATTTTCATATTTATTACACCATTTGGATTATCTATTTCTCCAATATGTCTAGTTTCAAAACCATTTGCATAGGCTTCGACTGCACTTCTTACAATTTGTCTTATTGATTTCTCTGTTTCTACTGCTCTCATATTTAATCTCTTTGTTTTGTATTTTAGTTATTTTATCTAAAAAATAATTGATATTTGATAAAATTGATTTTATAATGACGGCTTCATCTAACGG
>JALUWO010000052.1 GCA_027019405.1 Candidatus Altimarinota bacterium
ATTAAAAGACTCTCTTTTATTTATAAGAGAGAGATATTAAAAATTTTCCAAAAAGAAAAAATATTATATATGTGTAGAAACAATTTTAAGAGACTTTATATGCTTACATAAGGAAATATACTAAAAAAGCTTTTTATTTGCTCTACATTCAATATAGAGGGCAAGAAAGTATATATTTTTATAGCTTATTCTTTGTAAAAATCTTTTAAAAAATGTAAATTGATAAAAAATTATGTAATTTACATACAAAAATAAATTTTTGATTGCAGTGTTTAAAGTGTAATCTATTTTATTATTATATATATAATAGTATATAGTGAATTTTAGGATATAGTTTGTTTTAACATAAAGTAATCTTAAACACTATAATGAAAAACCGGTATAATCCCTAAATTTAGGGCTTAAAAGTGTTTTAACAAGATTTTGATACTTTCCCTAAATTTAGGGCTTAAAAGTGTTTTAACAAAAATGAGTTTTTACCTCTTTGTTTTAACAAATGTTTTAACAACATTTTATGCTATAATACCAAAAACAAAAAAGGATATATTATGCCACTTGTAATCAATTCAAACTTTATCCAGTTTTTTGATTTTTTTGATATTGCTATGGAAGCATTTAAAAACTCTCAAAAGTATATATACAATAAAATCCTTAATACATTAAACAATCAGATGCATACTGTATATATAGATCTTGAAAAGTTTTCTCTTAGTATTGATGATATAGATAATATATATGAATGGGATCTTGTAGGAATGTATGACAGTTTTCTCGGATCGGTTGATGACATTAAAATATTCAAGAAAAATATCTCCAGATATAAAAGTAATGATTTTGAAATGGTAAATCTATATAATACTGCTGATAAAATTCATAATCTACTATTGGAAATCCTGGATAAGCTTGCATATAAAGAAATAGATATACTAAAAGAAAAAAATGCTGCCTAATGGAATATGTCTATACTACCTCTTTTAAAAGAACTGCCAAGAAAATTATTGATAAAGGCTCTGTAAAAAGTTTACACCTGGATAAAACTCTTGAGATATTTTTATCCAATCATTTAGACAATAGACTACATTTTAAAAAGATAGTTTGCAAACAAGATAAAAATAGACATTCTATCCGGATCATTAATACAAGTTATCGAATAATATTTACTCTTATAGATAATGTTGCTTATTTGATATGTGTATGCGATCATGATGACTATGACCGCAGAAATAGGAATTGTTAAGTATAAATTAAGCCGCAGGAGCGATTTTAAGAGCTTTATTAAAAGCTCTTAATGTAATTACTTAAATAATTTAAAACCTCGAAATGATATTTTTCCATATATCCGTCTTGCAATCCTTTTGATTATAGGATCTGCACTTTTAATCTTTATACTTTTTTCTACTGCACTAAAATCTCCCATATATTTTGCTACTTTATAAAGAAGAGTTCTAATCTGCCATATTTTCATCTTGTACCCTTTCTGTATTAATGTTTTCTTTTTGTAAATCTTTTATACTATCCTCAAAGTTTTTTACTTGTAGCTCTAAAGCCTGTATTCTCTTCTGGTAAGAATGTTTATTACAATTTAAATAATATAATAGTCTTTCATTTTGATATTTTAGGATTTTATTTTTCCTTAATATATCTTTTATATCAGGTTTTATCTTTGAATTTTTTTCTAGATCCATTTAAACTCCTAATTTTAAAATAATTAAATTAATAGCTGTACTTGATGCCATACCTAATAGAAAAAATATTATATATTTATACTTAGCTAAAAATTTATAATTGTTAAAGTCTTGTAAAATATCTAACTTTTCTTTAATTTCTTTATGCAGATTGAAAGTTGCTGCGAAATGTTCCTCTTTTAAGGTTTTTGTTTCCTCATGCTGGATTTGTATCCATTTTTTATATTTTTTGTTAAAATTTTCATTTTTTACTCTGTATTTGTAAATAATATTTTTTGTAAAAAGCTTTACCATAGCTTCCTCTTCGAACAGCTTATTCTCCCACTCTTGTAATTTTTTTTCTTTTTCAATCATTTCTGAGGTATATATCTCTGCGTTAATATCTATATTAGTAACTTTATTTTTTACTGCTTCTATTTTTTTAGAGTATATATTCTCTAAGATTTTATATGAGTTTAGAGTATAAGAAATTTCGGGTATTGTGCATTTAATTTCTTTTGCAATAGCTCTTATGCTTTTACCTTCTTTTTGTAATTCAATAGCCTTAAATACTTCTTTTTCATTTAGCATTTAATATCCTAATAGCTTTTTTAGTTTGTCGGATCAACTCCGGATCTACTACCTGAAGTGTAATTACCATGCTTGTATTTTTCTTTTGCTGATATTTGTATTGTAATAATTGGCCAATAAGTGGAATTTGTGAAAGATAAGGGACTTTAAAAGCTTTTTTTTGTATAGACTCCCGTCCTAATCCTGCAATCACTACTATATGATTTTCTCTAATTCGAATGTCGGTCTTAATCTGTCTATTGGTGGTAATTATATCTTGAGAGGTGGGGTTGTAATTTAAAAGATCTTTTCTTTGTAAATTTACTGTCAGATAATCATAGTTGCCTTGATGATAATTAAATTTGACTTGAAAAATAATCCCTATATCGACATAAGTAACTTTTTTTTGTTGTGTGGCAGTACTACTGTTTGATACGGTAGTAGTTTGAGTAACTATGGGGTATGTTTTCCCGTTTTTCTCAGTTGCCGTAAAGCCCTCTAATACTCTAAGTTTTGGACTGCTTAAAAGAGTAGAATATTCTTTGTTATTCAGGAGTCGTATAAGAGTACTTAACTGTAACGAATTACTGGAAAAACTTAATATAGGCAAAGAATTTGATACTTGTATTGATGTATGAATATGCTTTGAATTTAATTCCCCTAATAATCCCATATTTATTCCCTTTTCCGCTAGGACTTGTGTATTAATAATATATATTCTCGCCCTAATACTAAGCTGCTTTTTTTTAACATCCATATTAGCTAAAATTTCTTTGGTATACCGATTTATATAATTATCTTTATAGGCTAAAACAAGGGTTTTATTATCTACTGCATTAAGTGTAAAATCTTTATATTTTGGGTTGGCGGTAGAGTTATTATCTTGATTATTTTTAAATGTTGGTTTTGTTCTGGTATTAAGGATATTAGCTTTGATATGCTGCTTGTAAAAACTCCTTAAGATTGGTCTTATTTTTTTCGCTGCTGCATTGGCATTAATAAACTTTGTTTTTAAAATAGAAATTTTATTAACTCTTTTATCTGCTTTTTTTACGATGATATAATAGGTTTTTCTATATTGGAGTTCAAATCCATTTTTATCTAATAGTTCGCTAAAAACATCTAAGTTAGTATAGGTTTTTATGGGTTTAGTGATTATAAAACTAAATTTCTTGTTCAAGTTATTGTCTATTACTATATTGATATTGTTTTGAGTCGCTACTATATCCGCAAATTTTCTGAGAGTATAATTTGTATAATCAGCAAACAGTATAACTGCAAATAATAATATAAATATGATCTTTTTCATTTTACTACTCCTTAACTGGATTTCCGTTAAAAAAAGGATTTTTCATCAATGAGACCACTGCACAACCAAATAAACACTAACCCTATCGAAAAAACCTAATTTTCAAAAAATATTTCTTGTCTCAAATCTAAAAATCTATTTTTATTCTTAGTTTTTACTGATTTTACTCCGTTT
>JALUWO010000053.1 GCA_027019405.1 Candidatus Altimarinota bacterium
ATTATCTGTTAAATTATCTGTTAAATTAAGTTTTTTATTGCTTATAATTTTTTTTGTTAATAATAGCATTTATTTAAGGTTATTTTTAAAATCTTAAACTATAAAAAATAAATTCATTGATTTTAAATTTATATCATTATTATAAATTTAATAGTTTAATTATCATATTAAACTTTTTAGTTATATTACATTATATTACAATAATGAGATTATTTATTATTTTTATATCTATATTATTAGGGCTTTCTTTATGATTAAATCAACTTTTTTATAAAAAAATAAATTCTATTATAGGTTATAATAATGCTGAAATTGCTATTAATAAACAACTTGTAGAAAATAATGAAGAAAAAAATTGAAAATTAGATAAATATTTTTCAAAACTTACAAACAATATGTCTTTAAATTATAAAGAGTATATTAAACAATATAATGAACAGAAACAAAGAGAATTAGAAGAAAAATTACAAGCTCAAAAAAATAAATGTAAGACAATTTTTAAAAACTATATGAATGCTGTTGTATTATATCCTAATTATAATTATATAAGATTTTTATTTTTGAAAGGTATATATAATAATTTTATTAATGATTTTTATCGGGGACAAAAACAAAAAATCAAATATGAACTTGGATCATATTGATATGAAACATATTATAATGTTAGGAAATATAATAGAAATCAATTTATTAATTGATTTGCATTTATATATAATCCTTGAAAATATAATATATTTGATTTAGATCCTATTCCTAATATTTATTGAAATAATAAGTATTTAATGACAATTTCTAAAACTTATAACCTCAAAGAAATTGATATAAAAAATATTAAAAAGAAAAAACCTATTTATACTGATGTATTATTTTATTATACTGTATGAAATAGTACAGGAATTAATACATGAGCAGACAATGCTGTCATTAGTTTAGTTAAAATGTATTATCAAATATTTAAGAAATGTGATAAAAAAGAAATAAATGAATTAGAAAAGAAAAATGATTTAAATAGATTATGAAGGAAATGTTGATATTTAACAAATGATGATTTTGCTAAATTATGGGATAGTTATTTGAATAGTGTTCATTTAAAATCAAATATGATGATTATAGATAAAGATTTGCAAAATAAATATAATATATGTATGTGATTTAAGGATAAAAATGTTGTAAATGCTATACAATCTAATATAAAGAATAAGCAGACATATTTCTTAAATGAATTAAATTTTAAAAACCAAGTGAATAATAAATAATATGATATTTTATATATAATGAAAAAATAAATGAAAATTATTAAATATTTGTGAAATTGAATATATCAGAATGTAATTAGTATGGGGAAATGTTATAGAATACCATGATTTTCTTTAGATCATTTTAAAGAAAAAAATGGTCTATTACAAAAAATAGTTAAAGATTTTCCAGAAGAAGTGTGATACAATTTCTGGAATATATGAAAACAAGTCGATGTAAATATCGTTAGAGATATGTTAGATAAATTAGAAATAGTAGTTTTAGAAAAGTTTGATATATATACAAAAATAACATGAGTTCATTTTGATGTAGAGAAAAAAATTACTTGGTTTGATAATTATAAAAATCAAATACTATCTTTATTTGATGATTTAACAGCAGAAGAAAATTATTTTTCTTATTTTTTACCATGAAATCTAACTTGAATTGCTAATAATTATAGAATATTTCCAGATTATGCACCATATATGGCACAATATATGGAGTTTTTAAATGAAATAGAAACACAAATATTATGACCATTTAAGGAAACCCATTTACAGTTGGATTATCAACATCCACCTATTTTCCCTAAACAGATTAATAAAGAAAGTGTAGACAAATATTTTATGAAATATATTAACAGCACAGATAAAGCTATGTTAGATGGTTTAGTAAAGAATTTGTATTATAAATTTCTTAATGAAGAGGTAAATCAAGAAATGCAATGACTTAAAGCATATGGAGAAGAAAAGAAAGTGTCTGATGATGATTTAAAGAAAAATATTCTTAAGTTATTGCAATGATTTACTAATTATGAAACTTTGTGAGAAAATATATATTGAGAAGATGAATATAAACCTGTATCAAGAGGTGGTTATTTCTTTTATTCATCAAGTTCAGTATTCTTAAAATTAGCTGATTTAACATTTATTTGAGGTTCTACATGAGGTAATATAGCTAATTTTTCTATGCTTCCAAAAATTAAAGAAATCCTAAAGAAAAAATTAAAAAATAAAGATATAACTTATTATGTTATGAGAATTTATACAAAAAAAAGAAAAGAACTATGGGAGTATAAAGATCATAAATTTGATGAAAAATATATCTATTTAACAAATTGAACAAAAGTTCCTATTAATGATGATTTATATTTATTTATGAAACATCAAGAAAAAAATGAAAATAAATGGGATTATTGATTTACATTAGGTTTGTATGGTTCTAATAAAGAGAAATTAGATGAAATATATAGAGAAATTGTTAAATCATTATCTTCAGAAGGTATACAAATACAACTTAATTTTCATAGTCAATATGATGTATTTAAAGATTATAATAACTGGCTATCTATATGATGACCAAGTCAAAAAGCATGTAATGTATGAAATTTCTTACCTTTACTAAATGTAGCAAGAATATTACCTAAAACATTTCCATTAAGAATGGAGAGTTATTTTGGTATTGACACTCTATCTGAAACACCTGTATTTTTAAATCCATTTAAGGATATAGATGAAAATAAAAATATGATAGTGGTAGGTAGTTCAGGTTCAGGTAAAACAGTATTTGCTCAACAATTTCTTAATACATTAACAACAGATAAGGTATTTGCTATTGATCCTGTAAATACATTCGCAAACTTAGGGAAATTTCCAGAATTGTGAGTAAAAGTCTATAATATGATAGATTTAGAATATAATCCTATTGCAATAGATAAGCAGTTTTATAAAGATATTTGATATCCACTTAATCTAGTTATAAATGATAAAGTAGATTTACTTATTGACATACTTAATCTTAATAAAACAGAAGAAAATGAGATGAACTGGAAGGATTTTGTGAAAATTGTTTTATTGTATTTTTTTGAAAAACAAGATATAGTTAAATTGCAAGATATTTCTTGATTTTTTAGACAAATTATAACTAGATCTAAATATACAGAGTTAGATAAAGAGTTTTTAGCTTATTTAGATAGTAAAAACATATTACTTAATGATGATAGTTTTAAAATCTATAAAGATAAGATAACAGCATTGAACTTTACAGTAAATACCGTTATGAATACTATCATAGGTCAGGCTATGGTTAATAATGATAAAGATATTATTCCAGATTTATTTAAAGAAAGATTTGTGATATTTGATATAGCATGATTATGATTAACAGATAAAACAATAGACCAAATATCTGAATATGATATGGCTTTGTTCTTATTCTTATTGTATAGTTTATCGTTGTATACTAATTTTTATAAGTATTTATTTGAAAAGAAAGCTAAAGTTTATGATAGTGATTTAGATAAATTGGTAAATAATTATATAGTTATTGATGAGGCACATATTTTGTTAAATGATAAAAGACTATTACAAAAATTAGATAAAGATATAAGAACTGTGAGAAACAGGAGAACTAGTATTGTTATGCTTACACAATCAATAGAAGATATAACTAAAATGGGTAA
>JALUWO010000054.1 GCA_027019405.1 Candidatus Altimarinota bacterium
TTATTATAATCTTGATTTATATTATATGGTTTATATTCTTCATTAGTAAGTTCAAAATTTCAATCACTAGGATTTGTAAATACATAACATCTTTTTGTATTTCAATTGTTATAATCTCAATTATTATAATTATTTAAACAAGGACCAATTAAAGTTTGTCTATACCATACTTTTTTAACATATCATTGTAATTTACTATTTAATATAATTCTTGCTTTTTGTAAATAATCATTTATATAATTATCAAATCAAGTATATTCCATTCTTTCCGCTATTTCATTACTATTTTTATATTCAATTTTTACATTATCTCAATTTAAAGGTTCTCTAATATAAAAGAATGGTGTTATTAGAGGTTTTTTTCATTCTCTTTTTACTTCTCTTACAGGAACGTTAATTAAAGCACTAAAATTAAAAACTTTATTATAAGAATAAGATTTTCATATATTATTATTACTTATATTATTAGATAAATCAACATTTTGTGTTTTTAAACTTCATCATAATAAATCATAATAATAATTGTTATTATAATTTCTATTATCAAAATATAATCTTTTTTTCTCTCAATATCTATGATGTGTATAACAATGTAATTTTCAACATGTAGTATAAGAACAAACTGGAGGTGTTAAATAAACAGATTTTGTCAATTTAACTGGTTGATTTAATAAATTATATCTATTTGTATAAATTATTCCTCTTGTTGTTGTTGTATTATTATTAGTATATTGGTATTTATTATTATATTTCCAATAACTACTTCATTGTGTATATAAATCATTTATTGTTTTATTACTATTTCAGTCATAAGCTCAAAAATTATTTTCACTCCATTTAATAGGTATATTTCAATCTCATTTTTTTATTCCTTTCCAATAATATGTTAATTGTAATCTATTTTCTAAATTTTTGTAAGTATATAGATTTTTAATATTATTATTTTTATAAATAATTGCTTTTCAATTTTTTCATCTTGCATAAGATAATAAGGGTAACAATGTATTATTTTCAATTACAGGATTATAAAATAATACACTTAGTCTTCTATTGTCATCTTTTAATACTGTTAAATTATAATTTTGATTATTTATAAGTTTAATATTACTTCAATTATATTTTTTACAATTTATATTTAAGTTTATTTGTAAATTATTATTTTTTGTTATTTTATTACTTTCAATATAAAATCTATTTATATTATCAGTATAATCTTTTAAATTTACATTTTTTATAATATTTTCATATTTTAAAGTATCATTATTTATTCTTTCTATTCAACTTTTAATATCTTTTTCATTAACTATTCCTTTATTATTAACTATTTTATTATTGTATATATAGAAATTATCTAAGATATTAGGTGCTGTAAAAGTAATTTGTGTAGTCAATTCTTTACAAATAAAATTATTGCTTTTTAAATTATTTATAATAAAAACATTTTGTTTTTGTTTTGTTTCTAATGTTTTATATAATTTTCAATCATTATATAAAAATCATATACTTCAAGGATTTAAAGTTACTGAATTTTTTACAACTTGTTTTTTTTCAATATTAACTTTATAAATATTTAAAATATTTCAACTATTATTTTTAAAAGTAATTGTTATAGTAGCAAAATTATTTATATTTGTTTTATCATATTTTATTGTTAAAAGTCAATTATCATCATAAATATTATCTATAAATCAGTCATAAGATATTGTATATTTTATATTATCATCTTTTTTTATTTTAAATTGTAATAAATTATTATTAGTATTTTCAATATTACTTATAATATTATAATATTTTGGATTATCATCAGTATAATTATTATCATAATTACTATCTCAATCTAGATTGAAGTTACTTATTTGTTTTTGAGGATCATATTCTATATTTTTAATAGAATTATTACTTTTATATAAATAAAATACATAAGGTTTTTTATTTAAATGTTTATTTAAATTTAATAATATATTAGAATAATGTCAAGGAGTTATAAATATATAATTTTTACTCAAATAATCTTTATTAAAAGTTATATAATTATTATAATTATTTTTATCAGTATAAAATAAATTATTATTAGGTTCTTTATTATTTTCTTCTTGATTATTATCTATTATAATTTGTTTAGTATTTATTGTATCAACTAATTGTTTTTTAAAACAATTTCAATTTATTTCTATTTCATTGTATTCTATATTATTTATTCTTGTTCAGTTTGATACTCAAAAGGTAAGTTGTATATTACTATTTATTATATTTTTTATATCATCATTTTTATTTATACAATTATATATTTCATATTCTCAATTATCTCAAGTTATTTCAAAAAAATAATATTTATTATTTTTGCTTATTGCCATATAATTTTTATCATTTACAATATCATTATAAATTCAAACATTATCAACATCCCAATTATTTTTAATATAAGCTGTTAATCCTTTATAATTTAAATCAGCAATATCTATTTTTTCTTTTTGTTCTGTATTTATATTTTTATTTGTTATTAGATAGATTTTATCATCAAAATCATTTTTTTGATTTTTATCATTAGTTTTAAAATTATTTTGATTTATATAATATTTTCATTTATATTTTCACTCATAATTAGTTATAATAGAATAATTTATAGGTTCTTTAAAATTATTTTCATTATTATATTTTACTTTTAATCATATATTATCTACTAAACTAGTTTCATTAAAAATATTTTCTTTATTATAATATATAATAGGTTTAGTTTTTATATCATCAAATGTTCAATCATTATTTAATCATATATATTTATAAAAATTAGCCAAGTAATAAAAATAATCTGTTTTGTTTGTTATATCATCAAAATTTATATTTCAAACTTCATAAACCAATTTTATTTTATTTTTTTTGCTTCAATATAAATAATATTCACTAGAAACTATTAAAATCTTTTTTAAATTTTTTATTGAAACTGTAATTCTATTATCTTTTAATATAAATCATCTTGTTGTTATATCTTTTATATCAGTTCAACTAAAATTTCAATTATCATCTAATTTACTATTAGAAAAATCATTTAAAACTGTATCATCTAAATCTTTATTATATCAAGGATTTTTTATATTATAAAAATCACAATTATTTATTGAAACTTTGTCATCTCAATTATTAAATCAAGATAGAATAGTTCAACTATTATTTAATATTTTATTTTTTATATCTGTTTTTGTATAATCTCAACTACAATTAGCTATTATTCAAAGACTTGATATATCTTTTTGTTTTTTTCATAAATCATTAGCAAAATCTTCAATTATATATTTATCTTTGTTTTTTTGTATTACATTAACATAAACATCTGTATTATTTATAGATGAGTTTGATAAATCAAAAAAATTTCATATTTGTCAATATGATAAGAATTGAGATGTTAAAAATCATAATAAGGATAAAAATGAAAACATGTTTTTTGTATTATTTTATAAAAATTTTTTATATTTAATTGTTATATTTATACTATATATTATAATATATTTTTATAATATAACTAATAAGTATTTAATTAAAAAAAATAGACTAATTTTAAGTCTATTTTCAATCTATTTTTTTTTATATTTTTATTTTATTAAAAAGGAATTCTATCATTTGATTTTTCTTCTTCAAAATTTTTTTTTAACATATCTATTTTATATTTATTTTCTACAATTTTTTTTCAATTATCATTATAAA
>JALUWO010000055.1 GCA_027019405.1 Candidatus Altimarinota bacterium
AAAAGAATCATTTTAAATAATATTATTTACAAGTATAACCTTATAAAATGACTAATTTTAAAGAATTTAATTGTTATGATTTATCAGAAAATATAAAAAAACCTGAAGTAAAATATATTATTTATGTTAGAAAATCTACTGATGAAGAGTGAAAACAAGTACAATCATTAGAAGACCAATTAGATGAATGTAAAAAATATATAGAAAAAAATAACTATCAAATAGACGAATTTAATGAAAATTTTGAAAATGAAGCAGAAAGAATTTTATGATTAAATGAAATTAAAAGACCAGAATTAAAAGAATTTGCTAAAAAATTTTTTGTAGTAGTAGAAAAACATAGTGCTAAAATAGCTTATAAAAGACCCAAATGGAGAAAAATTATAAAATGGATTAAAGAGTGAAAAATTAAAGGTATTATTTCTTATCATCCAGATAGACAAGCTAGAAATTTACTTGAAGCAGGTGAACTTATAGATTTATTAGATAATGACAAAGTAGATTTAAAATATTCTTCTGTTCATTTTGATAACAATACCTCAAATAAAATGACCTTATGAATATTATTTGTACTAGCAAAACATTATTCAGACAAACTTTCAGATGATGTAACAAGATGAATTATATCACAACTAAAACAATGAAAAAGAAAATGAAAACATAAATTTTGATATTATATAGATAAGAACTGAATTTTTAAACCTGACCCAACATATTTTGATATAATCAAAGAAGCATTTAAAATGAGATTAGAATGAAAAACTTTTAAGAAAATACAAATATTTCTAGAAAAAAGTAAACTTAAAAAAAGAAAAGAAAATGATTTTTGAAAATTAGAAATAGTAAAATCAGAAGGTTTTAAGGCAAAAACTATACTTGAAGATAGTTTTTATTGTTGAATTTATAAATATCACGATAATAAGAAAGATATATATTTTTGTGTAGATTTAAGAGTAATTGCAGAAATAGGTTTTATACCTGCTATTTCTGAAGAAGACTACAAAAAAATTATTGAGATGTGAGAAATTAATACAAAAAGTAAAAACAAAGATACAAATGAACAAATATTTTCAAAATGATTTATTATTACACCAGATTGAAAAAATGCTAGTTCAAATTATACAACAAAATGAAAAAATGCATATATAAATTTTATTAACAAAAAATATAAAAATGCAAAATGAAATATTCCATCTATAGATGACTGGATTGATGAGAAAAAAGTTCGTATCAAAATATTCGGTCAATTTGCTAAAGAAAGAAAAAAATTATGAAAAAAGAATGATTTTTCTTTAGAAGAAATAGAAGATTATTTAATTATACCAGCATTAAAGTTATTAAATATACCAAAATTACAAGATTTTTTTATTCAATGAGAAGAATTAAAAATATTTGAAAATATAGAAAACGAAAAAACAAAAAGATATAACGAATTAAAATGAAATAAATTAACCTTTGAAAGAATGATAAAAAGTAGAAAAGAAAAATTAGAAAATGAAGAATTATCAAAAGAGGAAAGAAAAATAATAAAAGACGAAATCAATGCATATAATAGTAACCTACAAATAATTCATAAATATATGTGAGAATTGGAAATATTAAGTAGTCAAAATAAAATAAATTTTGCTAATTTTATTAATAGCCTTAGTGATAGACTTATTCCAGAATACAAAGAATTTAAAGTAAAAAGAAAAAAAATAATAGTAGAATCAATATTTCAAAATATAATTATTGATGAAAAATGACTACATATATACTGCCAACCATATTATGTAATGTTTTTTAAAGAAAGAATTAAAGACACATTAATTTTATCTACTGAAATACCTAAAAAAATTATAAAAAAGAAGAAAAAATAAAATATTTATAAATAAATAAATAACAAATATGGAATATATAATCTATGTAAGAAAATCTACTGATGAACATTCAGAACATCAAAAACAATCCATACCAGACCAAATTATTAAATGTATTCAATATGCAGAAAATAATTGATTACTTATAGCAAGTAAACCTTCAAATTTTTCTGATTTTGAAACTGAAAATGATATTAAATTAGAAGAAAATGAAAAAGATGAAATAAATAGAGAAATTTATAAAAAATATTCTAATTTTTTTATTGTTAGAGAAAGAGAAAGTGCCAAAGCACCTTATAAAAGACCTAAATGGAGAAAAATTATAAAGTGGATTAATGAATGAAAAATTAAATGAGTATTATCATATTCTCCAGATAGACAAGCTAGAAATTTATTAGAAGCTTGAGAACTTATAGATTTAGTTGATAAATGATTAGTAGATTTAAGATATACAAACTTTCATTTTGAACCCAATGCATCTTGAAAAATGATGCTCTGAATTTGGTTTGTATTTTCTAAACAGTATTCTGATAAACTTTCTGAAGATATTACTAGATGAAATTTATCCAAATTAGAAAAATGATATGCACTATGAACTTATAAATGGTGATATAAAATAAATGAAGAAGGATTTCACGAACCAGACTGATATAATTTTATCCTACTTAAAAAAGCATTTCATCTTAAAATTTATGAATGAAAAACAAATAGATACATTGTTAATTGGTTAAACAATGAATGATTTTATAGGATATGAAGAAATTGAAGAAAATTTTATATTACAGAAAGAAGTATTCAAGATTTATTTAAAGATACTTTCTATTATTGAGTTTTTAAACATAGTTGAAAAGAAATTAATTTAGAAAAAGTTAACAAATATTTTGTTTCAACTATATCAAAAGAAGAATATTATATTTTACAAGATTCGATAATTAATAAGAAAGAAATTAAAAATACTAATTCTATTTATGATAATATCAAACCTTTACCAAATAAATTTGTAATAACTGAAGATGGATATGCTTGCAGTTTTTATATTGCAAAATCTAAACATTGGAAAAATAAATTACAAGAACTCAGAAAAGAAAATCCACAAGCAACATTTTCAGATTTAAATATTCCTATTAGTTATTTTTTATATTCTGTATCTAGAAAAAGTAAGTTACACAAAAAAATTAAACAAATAAGATTAACAGATATTTTAGATACTTTTAAAAAAGAACTTTTGGAAATAAATTTTAATAAATCAATTTTAAATAAAATATCAAAAGAATGAGAAAAATATATTAAACAAACTTTAATTTCTATTAAAGAAAAACAAAGTATTTTCAGAATAACACTAAACAATCTAAATAAAAGACTAAAAAAAATAATTATGGATACAAATTTATCAAAATTATCACCAATAGAACAACAAATTTTAGAAAAAGAAAAAAAGGAAATCATCAAAAAGATAATTTCCTTAAAATCAAAGATTGAAACTAATATACCAAATAGAAATTACATTAACTATTTTAAAAAATTCATTAATATCTGGTATTTCCTAGTATCATATAAAGATAATTTATATAAAGTTCGGGAAAGTAGATTTTTAGAATTATTCGTCCCTAACTTTATTATTTCTTGAAATACTAGTAAGTTAGTAGTATTTAATGAAATATATAAGTTTAGTTTACGATTGGTGAATCTGATGGGTATCGAACCCATGTATTGAAGCAAAGCAATATAACAATTTACTAGGATAGCCTTGTAAAACAAGGACTTAAATTGTTTTTTGTTGATAGACTTTTTAAGTTTCACTATCATAAA
>JALUWO010000056.1 GCA_027019405.1 Candidatus Altimarinota bacterium
TGCAGGTATAATAATAATGCTCATATAAAAATCAAGTTAATTTTTAATAAAAATACTTATGATAAGATACAAGCAATTCACCCACCACTTATACTAAGTGGTGGTACTCTTGCTTTTTAATTATAGAAGATAACGAAGAATTGTCTAATTTAAATAAATATTTCTTTTGATGAGAAAAAAATTGAAAGAAATATAAAACTTATAATTGTATAATTGTGAAAGACCCAAATAGTAATTTAAAAACATTATGTAATAAAAATTGAAAAATTACTTTATTTTCTACTTGAAATTATTGGGTTTATAAACAAGAAGAAAAAATTTATAATAATCTAATAAATTATATTATTCAGAAAAAAATCTGAAAAATAATATGAGAAAATGAATTTAATAAATTTTCTTGATATAACTTTAATTTAAATTTTAAAAATATAAAAAAATTTATAACTAATAAATATTTATTTCCACAAAAATTATTTTTCCCAAAGTTTTGAATGTGAGATGATTTCATTCCATATTATATAAAACTTGATAAATTAAAAAAAGACTTTGGTATAAATATCTGAATTGCAAATTGATTTTATAAAAAAATAAATATTGATAAGTATTTCTTTTGATGAGAAAATACTTATTGAAAGAAACTTAAAACTTATAATTGTATAATAGTAGAATATCTTGAACTAGAAAAAATTTATGATTACAAGTATAAAGTTTATTGCAAAAATAAAGATAATAAAATATATTATATATTGTCTTGAAATAAAATTTATAAAGTACTAGATAATGTATATAACTATTTTTATAACAAAAAACTTAACAATATTATAAAATAATAAACTATATTTAAGTCTTGAAAAAAATAAAAAAATATATAATTAAATCACTTTAATTCATTAAACAAAATTAAAATGTCAGAAGATATTAAATTTGAATATGATATTGAAAAAGATGAAAATTGAGAAGAATATATTGACTGATATACTATAACCTTTGGCGATGATGAAGAAGAATTTGAAAATCTTGAAAGTCAAAAAAGACAATCCATCTGCAAAGAAAGATGTTGATATAATGAAGACTGTTATAAGAATTGTATGGAAGAATACAGAAACTAAAAACTTTTTATTTAATTTTTAAAAAAATAATGAAATGATAAACTTAAATTATTTAGTATGAAAATCTGGAACTTGAAAGACAGAACTTTTAAAAAAAATTAATATTTCAGAAAATGTATTGTTTATTAATTGATTAAAAGATTGATTTCAGGAGTTAAATAAAATAACAAATGAAATAGCTGGAGAAAATTTCAAAGGAAATATTATCTTAATTGATGAATATAAAAAAATTGTAGAAAATAAAGAGAGTAATTTTATTTTATGATTAATTATGTATCAATTAGAGAATAAAGATAAAAATTATTATATAACTTTCACTTGTGAAAGTGCTGATGATATTAAAGATATTGAAAAAATAATGGATAAATATCTTTATGATGTTAAATGAAATTTAGAAGAGCTAATAAAATAAATATTTAACAAACTAGGATAAATTTATTCTAGTTTTTTAAAATTGTGTTAAAAAATCACTTATAAACATTATAATTAAAATACTATTTTATTTTATAAAGATTTTTTAAATATGAAAAATAAACAAAAATTTATAGAATTTATGTCATCAATTGTTGATGAAGATATAATTAATGATAACAAAGCTGATAACTTAAAAGAAAAATATCAGGTAATCATTGATACTATTAGAAAAGAGCATTGAGATGAAGCAGTATATGATTTTGTTGCAATGATAGGACTGCAACAATTTATAAACTGAAGAGAGTTTGAAAGAAATTTTCAAGAAAGGAGAGAAATTCAAGGACATAAACAAAGTTTTGATAATGTCTTAAATTTTGTTAAAGAAAATTGATTATAAATTTCTATAAAAATCTCTTGACAAATAAAAAAATAAAAGTATAATAATATTACTTTTAAAAAATAAATAAAAATAAAAATGAAAAATCTAAAAACTACAAAAGATTTATTAAAAAATGATGTTAATGTACAGAACAATATCAAACATTTACTAATTGGTATTGGCTTAATAATATCTGTATTTATATTCTCTAATAATCATTTTATATCAGGGTTAATTTTTATAATCTGATTTGTATGGATATATATAACTATGTTATTGTTTATTAAATGGTTATATTATTGACCTGCTACAATATTTAGAATTTATAAATATTGAAAATTAGTTGAGAAATATAATCAAGATACAAATTGAAGAGTATGGTGAGATATGACTTTGGGGTCATTTATACTTAAAGAATTTGTTAATCCTGAGATTATTTATGATTGTTTAGACGGAAAAGGATTAAATTTAAATAAACTATAAAAAAAGTCTTGATTTATTTTAAAAATCATTATTATATATAATATAAGAGGCGGAGAGAAGAGATACTACGAACGCTTATTCGAAACAAACTCTTCTCAATTATTACTCTTATTATGTTATAAAACAAATTATTTAAATATAAAACATAATAAGAGGAGTTTAATAACTTCTCTTTTTAATTAGAAAAAATTTATTTCTTAAATAAAATTAAATGAAAGCAATAAATAGTATAAGAACAACAACAAAAGAAAATGGTGAAGCAATAAAAATAACACCAAAAGCTGAACTTCTTAAATTGGCTTTAACATCTATGTTTGAAAATACATATTATGAAAATATAGATACTTTAGTAGAAAGAGTTCAAAAATATGTAAATAAAGTTGATGCAGAATGGTTGTTAAAATTATCAATATTTGGTAGAAATTATGGTCTAAAATCTATAAATCATTTTTTATTTGTTTTGGCAGTAGATAAATTAACTTGAGTAAAAAATAGTAGACAATTAGTTGAAAATGCTTTCAAACAATTTGTTTGGACACCAAATGATATTATAGAAATTTTAAATTTTTATAAAGCTTATACAGGTAAAAAACCAAATAAATTGCTTAAAAATGCAATAAAAAAAATATTTGAAAATAATGTTTTTGATATTTATCAAATAGCTAAATGGGAAAGTAGATTTAAAAATCAGAAGAAAAATGGAAAAAGTTTTTATAATTTAGTGGATGTTGTTAGATTAGTTCATCCTAATAATAATGATATAACTAATAAATTAGTTTATAATAAATTACCTTCTTTGTCAGAATTGAAAACAGCAGAAGCAGTTTTATCTGATAAAGATATATCAGGTGATGAGTTAATATCTTTTGTAAAAGAAAAAATATGAGATAAAGCATTATTAATGTATTTAAATACTTTGTTAAATAGAGGTATTTCGATTGAAGTTTTAACAGATGAAGTAAATAGAAGACAATTTAAATGATTATTCCCATTTGATTTTTTAAGAGCTTTGTCAGCTATACCTAATGATATTTCTACTGGAAACTTAAGAAATGCTTTAGTTAATCAAGCATCAAAATCATTATATAATTTACCATTATCTAAAGATGTTATAGTTGCAGTAGATACTTCAGGTTCAATGACAAGTAAATTATCTGAAAAATCTGTTATTACTTATAGAAAATTAGCTTCATTTTATGGTGCTTTGATAAATAAAGAATTTAAAATGCCAGTTTATGCTTGGAGTACAATTGCAGAAAAAGTTTATGATTTAGATAATGATGTTTTAGAAAATGTTAAGAAAATAGAGAATGTTGATGTAGGTTGGGGAACAGAAATACAAAAATTGTTAGAGGAAGTTATAGAAAATGAATGAGAATGAAAAGAAATAATTATTTTCACTGATTGACAATTTGCTCCTTATAATAAAGATTTATATAAAAAATTTAAAAGAGTATGGTATTTTAATTTAGCTTGATATGAAAATTCAATTCAAGTTAAAAATAATATAGTAGAATGTAGTTGATTTAGTGATATAATGTTTAAAGTTGGTGCTGATTTATTAAATATAAATCCTATATTAAAAGAAATTGATAAAATCAATTTGTAAGAGAATATAAATCATAATCCTAAGAAAATATTTTCTTAGGATTTTTTGTTTGATTTTTTTAAAATATGTTTATATTTATTATATAACAAAAGTTGGATAAGTTTATATTTATTTTTGATATGATTTAGTTTTATTAAATAAACTATAAAAAACTCTTGAAAATATAAAAAATTTGTATATAGCATACAATGCTTAAGACTTTCCTAGTTTGTGCTTATATTTGTCTTAAGCCAAAGAATAAAAAAACTAGGTGAGATAAGAAAAATAAATGCTGGAGCTTTTCTTATCAATAGCTATAAATTCAGCAATATTATAAAAAAACACTACTTATATTTAAGAGTAGTGTTTTTATTATATAATTTATTATGAATTATTTATTATAAAAATTAAATCATCATTTTTTAATTTAATTTTTCATTTACTTTTTTAAAATACAATTTCTTTATAGTCTTTCAATATTGCAGTTATTATACTATTTGCTGTTTTATGCTGGTCTAATACTCATAGTGTTTGATATATTTTTTTATAAGAATTTTCTTTAGTATTTACAATTATTGTATTAAAACTAAAATGTAAAACTCCTCTATTATCCTTATGAATAAAATAAGGAAGAATTTTTTTAAATTCATTAATATTTTTACAATATAATTTTCAATTTAATGATGCCATTTTTAAATTATTTATAAAATAAAAGGTATTTTATATATAAGAATTATTTAATTATTTTCAAGTTTAAAAACTTATTGATAAAAACTTATAAATCATTATATTCAAATAGTTAATTTTTATATATTTTTTTAAATAAAGAAAAATGAAAAAAATACTATACTATTTTATGTTTGTTATTTTATTTAGTTTTTGAATAAATATAACAAATGCAGATTATATTGATAAAAATGCAGTTAAAACTTCACAATGAACTTTTGACGTAGTTGTTAAAGGACAAAATGCATATATGAATATTAAACAAAATTCAATTGTAGATTGAACTAATACAACAAGCTATAATTGATATTTTTTAAGTAAAGATATAAATAATAAAGATGTAGATTTATGGAGTTATTGACAACCTGCTATAAAAGTTGGTTCAGGATTTAAGTATTTATTGAGTTCTTTTTATATGTTTTCTTCATATAATCAAGATATTAAAATAAAAAGTTTTGTTAAATGAGATAATCAACAAATTAAAGATAGTTTAGGAACTTTATATACTACTTATAATCCTACTTATTTATGATATGTTGCTATAAGTACATATACTTGAACTTATAATTTAAATGATTTTATGAAAAGTTATATTGATAATTTATCTTATTCTGATAGAGTTAACTTGATTCAAGATATAGATAATAATTGATGTATTAATATTTTATCAAATAAGATTAAAATTTGTGGTTTTCAAAAAAATCCAACTAAATTAACAACTGAACAAACTTGGTCAGGTTATCAAAATATAAACTGATATGAAAATGATACAAGTTTTTTGTCAAATAACATTAATATTTGAAGTTGAGTAAATACTTTAACTGTCTGATTTGTTAGAGATTTATATGATTGATTTAATTGATTAGATAGCTATAATTCTTTAACTGATTGAATACAAATAACTTTTTGAATAGAATGAGGTTATATTTTCCCTGCTTTTGTCTGATATTTTAAAAATGATTTTATTACTACTGTTGATGCATATTTAAAATTATGATATTCCTATAATAGCTTTATTTGAAATTTATTAAAAGCTTATAAAGCTTCCTGAAAAGAAATTGGGGATTTATTTACAAGAGACTACATAAATTGAGGAGAAGAGGATAAACTTTATAAATATTGAATTGGTTATATTTATTTATGAAATAAAATAACTGACAATAATAACAATAATAATTATACTTATTATTATAATACTTATTTAGTAAATGGTTCTAATTTATATATGTGAGAAAATTTTGATAGTAATCAAAAAGCACAAACTGTAATTGCTAAAACAAATAATAAATGTCTTTTTTCTCGGACTAATGATGGAACTGATTATGTAAGTACAACTCATAAACTTCCAAATAATACAAGTTTACATTTTACTGATAGTTGTCTTGCTTTACCTGATACAACTTCAAGTTTTTGAAATTTAACTTTTCATAAGTTTTATTTTTGAAATAATCCTTCTGATAATTATAAAATTTATTTTCACTCTGTTTATAATAATAAACCACATACTATTTTTATAGCAAGTAATAATCCACTTATATTTGATAGAGTTTATGTTCCAAATTCCATACATTCTAGTATATATGTTCCAAATAAAATAGTAAGATTACAAAATATTTCTGAAAATGTTAAAATAAATAATGATAATGTTGCAGTAAATGATTATGTAGATAATAAAAGTTTAAATCAAGGATTAACCTGATATATTATTTCAAATACTTTAACCTGACTAGTATTAGATAAATATTGAGTTATTCAAACTAAAACTGCAAATGGTATTTTTAATGTAAATACTTCTGATGTTAATTTTCTTAAGAGTTTAGCATTATATTTACACTTAAATATTCAGGATTTATCTTTATCTTGAAATTCAACTATATTATCTGATAGAAATATAGTTGCTAAACAATTAAATCTAAAAAAACAAGCTGATTGAAATATTGAAGGTCAATACTATTTTACTAATGGTGGTAATGATTATGATTTATATTTTCAAATAACTACCTGAAATAAAATAAACTTTAATGTTTTTACAGGACATACAAATTATAGTTGTGATTTTATAGCAAACTATTGATATAAGTTAGATAACAATTCTTATTCAGTTATACTTTCAAACAATTGTAATTTTTCTAATGTTTATGATAGTAGTAAACCTAATATTACACTTCCATTCCAATATATAACTTCTACTGCATATTATAAACAAGATAAAATTTATTCTTATAATACATACTACTGAAATAATGATTTAACAGTTTTTGAAAATCAGAACTTCCAAAAACTTATTGATTTAAATATTTTAAATGAAGACCAAAATACTACAAATCAATCAAGTTATAATTTTATTTCATTATACTCTGAAAATAAAGATAATATTTTAAATAGAATTGCATACATAAATAAACCTGTTCCACATAAAGATTTTATAGCTCTTGCTAATAATAAAGATAGTTCTAATTTAATTTATAATCTAGTAAACTCTGATAATATAGCAAGCTCTAATTATATACCTGATAGTACATTTTATAAAAATTATATTGAAAATTTAATAAATTATAATAATTCACTTCCTTGAACAATTTATTATGTTCTTGATAATTCATCTCACTTAAATGATATAAGCTTAAATAAAGATTACTATATTTCTACTTATATAGTTCCAAACTTTAATTATGCAAAAACTATTAAAGCAAGTATTGTTGGTTGAGATGGAACTTATATTAAATGATTAAAAATAGATTGTAATTGACAAATAGCAAATTGAACTAATATAACAACTTTAAATTATAATAACTACTTAATTACTTGATGAGTAATAAAAGATTGTAAAGTCATATTGAATGTAAGAGCTACAAATGCAACAGAAAAAAAACAACTTCAAAATAGTAAAATTTCTATAAAAATACAAATAGCTGATAATAAAAATACTATAACAAAAACAATTAGTTATACTATATTTAATCCAAATACAGTAAATACTAATTGATTAGCAGACATTTTTCTATTTGATGATAGTGGAAATATTTCAAAAAATATAACAACAAAATATAATTGATTTGGTGCTTATGTAAGATATGATATTCCAGATAAAAGTAAAAAAATTAAATATGTTAAAATTAGTTTAGAACTTAATAATAGTGATTTTGAACTTTTACCAAATCCATTACTTGATAAAAATCCTTGATATATTGCAATGATTACAAATCTTATACATAATAATAATGAAACACTTATAAGAAATAAAACTCATTATGATTTAATAATACCTTATGATGATAATGCTGATAATTTTAAAATTGATTGATACTTAAATTTTGGTATTCAATTAAATAAAGATTTAAGTAAAGTAAAAGATAGAGAATGAAAAATAAAACTAAATATAAAATATGTTTATATTGATTGAACTATTCAAAACTTAACTGATGAAGCAAAATTTAAAGTATTATGAGCAGATTGAAAAGATTATATAACTGATTATGTTTATAACTTACAGAATAAAGATGACCCTCTTTATACCTCTACAAATGATTCAAATGGTTTATATTATAGATATTGAGTATGGGAAATAAATTATTTTCATATTTCTAAAGAAATACAAGCACAAGATAGCTCTTACAGAGTCCCCGCAAATTATCAATGAGATGAAGATTGAATATGAAACTGGTTTGGTAATTGAACAACATATTGAGATAATTTGTGAATTTATGCTAGATATGGTTTAAATTATTTCCCTTCTTATAAAGGGTCAAATTATTGAGGGTATTCAATAGAAGATACTTATAATAATAAAGTTTGAGGATATAGATATGCTTATACCCCTAATCAAAATTGATATTCAGTAAATTGAGTTTGTTCTACGTATTATTCAAGAAAACAAATACCTCCAACTTATGATGATGGTAGAGGTTATGGTTGATTTAAGACTATTAAAATTACAGGTTCATTAAAAATGCATATTAATAGATTACAAAATTGATGACAATGGTGAGATTTCTTTTTTCCAGTAGTTCTATATAATTCTGATGCTTACACTAATGTACATAAATTTATAACTACTTATTCTTATTCATATTATCAAACATCCCCAACTCATAATATTAATAGTGATAAAAATATTTTATTACCTAGATTAGTTCTTGCTCCAGAATTTAAGTGAATGGTTGATGATATAGAATTACAATGGCAAAAAAGTATTACACCTACTTTTCATACAGTCTGAACTAACTCATATAGAGAAATTCCTTTTACTATTACAATTAAATTAAAAGAACTTAATTCAAATAATGCAATTAAAAATAATAGTCTTTATAAACTGTTAGAAGAATGAGATAATAAGAAACTTTTTACTTTACAAATTCCTATGGTAATTTTGTGAAATTATAATTGATTGGATTATAATATCTTAAATCAATGGAAATGAAAAAATATTGGAAAATATAATAATTTTATGTATGAATTTTTAAGTTCAAATCAAAAAATGACTTTGGTTAAAATGAGATTATCATATCAAAAATATATTAGAAGTCAGTATAGTAAAGGGTATTTATATTCACGGAATTATGACCATTGGAGACGGTGTTGTTCAAAGAGTTGATGTCATAAGTGTTGATGTATAATTGATTCACAAGGTTCAAGTTGGATAGACCAATGAGCTTATGAATACTTATTTGGTTATTCTGTTTTTAATAAAATTTCAGAAGTAGGAAATAATTATATAGTAAGAGCTTTTCGACCAAGTGAAAAATATAATATTATAGGTAATTGAATAGTTAAATGAACTCCATCAAACTTAGAATGAAATAGAATTACTGTAAATAATACTAATTTACCTTCAGAACTTAAAACAAACAATCAGACTCAATTAGATAATAACAAACAACTTAGTATATTTAATTATATTATGAAAAATAAAGATTTTGCTAAAAATACATTTGAAAATTATTCTTATTATAATTTAAAAGATATATTAGAACTAGATAACTGAGATAAAAATAATAAATGGCAGGTTTATTATTATAAAGATGCAGAAAATTTATCAATAGAATGAAATTCTGATATAAAATACAAAGGTAAAAAAATTATCATTATAGATGGTGATTTATTTGTAAATAGTAATATATTACCAAATAATAAGAATAAGGACTATTTAATTGTAGTAGTTTTATGAAATTTATACATAAATGCAAATGCTGAATATTTAGATTGGGGACTAATTGTAAAGTGAAACTATATTTTATTAGATTGAGAAAAAACTTTATTAAATCATTGACCTGTAATAATAAATTGAAAAGTATTTAATTATAGAAATTCTCAACATTCACGACCTGATTTATCAACTTATTTTGATTGAAAATTAACAGAACAACAAGAAAAAGCAATTAGAAGTGTGATGAAAGAATCTTTAGTATTCTTAAATGATGGTAGATTTATAAAAATAAAGTTAATTATTAAAAAAATCTTTAGTGATAAAAAGTTTTAATAAATATTATTTTATTATAATTATAATTTTAATAAAGTTAATTTATATACTAAAAATAGTCAAGTGTTTTATAAAAAAAAAGTAAAAAAGTTTCATAAAACACTTGATTTTTTTTTGAGCATAATTATATTGGGAATTGTGGCTAGGGGTCGACCTAGTTCAGCATACGAATTATTTTATATTTTTAAACAAAAAAAAGTATGTTAAACAAAATGAGAACAAAGAGAACAGGTGGTAATATGGTTGTATCTGCCTTATTAACTGTAATAATTGGTTGAATATTAGTTGCATTCTATTTTTGATACTTTGGGCAATCATTAGATAAAAATGATGTAACTAAAGTATGAACTGATTTAAGGCAAAATATGACTGATGTTGCATCACAAGTTAAGAATGGTGCAGATATTACTCTTAATAATACTAGTGTTGTTAATAAATTGAAAAATCAATATGCTAACAACATAATTGCAATAAAGAAAGGTATAACTGCACCAGTAGCATTTGCATCAGGTACTGATTTATCTGGTACAACTTTAGCAGGTGTTGTAGCAGGTATCAATGATGGAAATAAATATTTAGTATTGGATACAAATGATACTTTAATGACAAATACTGGATATGTTATTGATGGTAAAACAGCAAATTCTGATTTTACTGCTGCAAATCATAATGCAGATGAAGCAGGTTTGACATATAATTCTGTATATTTCTTAGTTCCTGCAACTGAAAAAGCTACTTGGGACAAAATTGCTTCTGCTAATATTGGTAGAATTAGTGTAGGTGATATAACAACATTGAAAGATGGAACTACTAGTGCAACTGCTCTTTTAGTACAATTATCTAATGTTGGTGAACAATAAAATTACAATATTAGTTTAATTAAAAAAAAGAAGAGTTTAACTCTTCTTTTTTTTAATTAATTCAACAATCAATTATATCTCCTTGAGTATCATCTCAACTATAACAGGCATCTCATATTTCTCCATATTTCCAATTATTAATTATTCCTCAGTTTATTCTTTCACCTGTTAAATATATTGTATCTCAAGAAAAATTTTTAGAAGGAATAAATATAGTATCATAACATCAACCTGTATATGTATCACCTGTAAAATCTTTTATTTCACAATAATCTAATGTAGTTCCAGTGAAATTATAATAAGTTTGATTATTTTTATTAGTCATTATGTTAATATAATTAGTATTAAAGAAATATAATGTTGTTAATATTATAAATAATAAAATAAATCTATCCATTATTTTGTAATTTACAAATATAAAATAAACTATGACTTTCAGGTAAATATTTTAAACACATTCAAGTTAGATTTTCTCTAACATTTAAATTTGTTGTGTAATCTTCTAATCAAGATGAAATATCAACACCTGTATCTAATTTTATATATATTTCTTCTCAAACTCAAGAAAATGCACTAGGAGGAATTATAACATCTCCTGTATATTTAACTTCTTTAAAATTTAAAAAATTTTTAGATAATATTGTAGTAGTAGAATTTCAAACATATTTTTGTTCTAATCTATTTTTAAATTGATAAAAGTTATTAAAAAAAGTAGTTGTAATAATTCATAATGCTATAAAATATAAAATAGATGGTATTATATTCATTTTTATATTATTATTGATTAAAAATATTATTATTTTGATTACTTTTTTGTATGTATAATTTATAAATAATTGTTGTATTTTGTGTTATTTTTTTAAATTCTTTTTCTGTAAGAATTTTTACATTTTTTTTATTAAAAATATCCTTTTGAATTTGTTTTTTTATAATATCTGGATTAATTAAAGACTCTATTTTATAAATATAAAAACATCATCAAAAGAATAATAAAATAGATACTACTATTAAAATTATTTTAAGAAATTTGAATCAATTAATATTAGATTTAAATTGAATGGACTTCATTTTTGTCTCAAACTAAGATTTAAAAAACCATTTTCTCCTGTAAATACTCTATATTTTTGAATTATATTTGATATTCTTTTATTAATATCTGTTGTAGTATCTGTTGTTAAACCTAAATAATTTGTATTTCAATCTTTTTTGATAAATAATGTTTTATAAAATTTTCTATCTCTTAAATTTATTAAAGTAGTAACAAAAAATTTAATACTAGGATTGTTTTCAAAATTATCACATATATTTTTTTCACTGTCTGTATCTGTTTTATTTTGCCGTCATTTATAACAAACTAATTTATCAGAATTTTCTATAAATTGTTTAATATAAATATCTTTATTTCGATATTTTCCTGCTATTTTATAGTTTGTATACATATTATATAAAGTTAATACTCATAATATTAATATTGAATAACCTATAGTAGCAATTATAGTATCAATAAGAGTAAAAGCTTTTACTCTTACTTTTGTATTTTTCATAATATAAATTTTTATTTATTTAAATTATATTCTTTCTTCATCCCATTTATTATTTTTGTTCATAATTGTTTTTTTATTGACTCTTTATTAAGTATAGCTTTACAAGCTTGAGTTCCTTGTTTTGTATATCAAGCTTGTGAACAAATATTTCTAATTTGATTAACAAGCTCTTCTTTTGGATTTTTCATTTCTACTGTGTTGTTCTCAATTTTTTTTATATTCAATTTCTTTCAAATATTTTCTTCATTAACTTTTATTTTTTTCATATTAACTTGTTGTTTTTCTTGAGTTTGTTTATTATTTACTTGATTTCAAGTTTTTCATTTCATAGCAATTATTCCAGCTAAAATCACTATTATAATTCATAAAGCAATTATTGTTTTTTTAGACATTTTTTGGTTTGTTTAAAATATAAAAAATAACCTTATTAAATATAAGGATTTTTTTAAAAAATCAATATTAATATAATTTAATTTGCTTTCATTTTTTATGGAAATGAATTATATCAAATTTTTTATATATTCTTTCTAAATCTTCAAGAAACCATTTTCTGCAAATATACTTTGAAAGTGAGAAGGCATCTTTTATGCCTGTATTTCTAACTAAGTTCATAGGAACTTTAGTTAAAATATTTTTATCTGTAATTATAAGTACTCATCTTCATTTATTAGGAAAATTATTATAAATAAATTCTTTTATAAAATTATCATTTTTTTGTTGATTCATTTTAAAAGTTTATGAATAAAATAAAATTATATAAATATATGAAATAAATTATAGTAGTTTTTTTTATTTTTTCAAGTTTTTTTTATTTATCTTGAATTTTAAATAAAATATTTATAATGTGCTTAAATAATATTTATTCTATTAAATTAATAAAATGTTTAATTTTATACTTTACATATCATTAAATTTAATACCATTATATCAAAATTATTATGTTAAAAAAATGTCTATACAAACTTTTAATACTTTTAAAATAAATTGTCAATTAAAAAAACAAATAAATGAAACTAAAAATATGAAATCTTATTTAGTAGATAAAATAGTAACTATCTATAAACAATTTATACCTGAAATTATAGATAGTTGTAAAAAATCTAAAAATCCTAAGAAATGTGTTATTGATATGACTAATTTAGAATATAATAGATATATTACTTGAATAAATAATTTTGATGATAATTCTAAAAATATAATATATGAAAATATGTTTAGTATAATTAGAAATCGATACTCAAATAAAGTTAAACTTAAAAAAGAAATAGAAAATCTTTTAAAAAATAAAAAAATAGTTATTATTATAAATAAAAATTCTGATTTATCTAGCAAGATTTTTAATAAAATTGTAAATAAAAAAATAAATATCACTAATAAAAATTTTATTAATATATTGAAAATATTATTAACTGATAAATCAATAAGTAATTTTAGTTTAAAATGTAATAATATATCTGCAGGAAATTTAAAATTTAAATTATCTAATAAAATTGATTTTTATAACAATCAAGATATTAATGAAATTAAAATGATTGTTAAAGATAATAAAAAATTAACTTGTGATAATATTACAAATATTTGTTATAATATATCAGATACAATTGATATTGTTAATAATGTTAAACAAAAATATTTGAGTTGATATAATGAAAATTTTACTGGGGCTATTAAATATATAATGGAAAATAAAAAAATGTTAATTTGAACAGGAGTAAAAATTAATAAAATAAAATTAAATACGGAAAGATTAAATCTTACTTATTGATTATTAGACAAGTTAGTTAATTTATCAGGTAATAAATTGATAATAAGTAATAAAACTTGAGTAATAGAGAAATTGCATAAAATTTATAATCTAAAATATTGAAAAGATTTATTCATTTTAATAAATGCTATTAAAATAAATAAATTAAATTATCATCATAAAAAAAAGAAAAAGGTTATACCAAAACGGATGTTAAAACCTTCTAAGAAAAAAACTACAGATATATTAAAAATAAAACAAAAACTTATTAAAGAAAGTAAAGATAAAATTAAAAAACAATTAAAAGAAACAAGTCAAAATTCAGATGGTATTTATATTTTATGATGAGCAATATTTTTGATAATAAGTTTGTGATGATTTTTCTTGTATCATAAGAAAAAATATAAATTATAATATTATAGTATAATTAATTAAAATTTTGAAGCTTGAAATTTTTTTTTAAAAAGATATATTATAAAGATAAATGTTTATTAATAATTTTATATAATATGGAAGAACAAAATATAGGTAAGATAATAGCTTGAAAATTTTGAAAATATGTTTATTTGATAATTAGTAATATTTTTTGATTTTTTTCTTGGTTTATTAGTATTTTAGGTATAACAGTTATAGTTTCTGTTTCTGTAATTATTATTGTTATTTATTGATTACTTACTTATTTTTTTCAGCCTCTTGTTCCATATAATAAACAAGATGTATTATTTGAAAGTTTTATGATTTCTAAAAGTCAAAACTATTATAAAGAATATGTAAATAATTATAAAAATGTATGTAAAAGAGATTTTTATAGTAATTTAACTTCAACTTGATTAGTACAATATACAGGAAAAAATAATTTATGTAAAGACCCAATTAATTTAACTCCAACTTATGTTTGAGCTGACTGATGATTATCTACAAGAGAAAAATTAGTGAGATGAGCTACAATAGAAAAAATAGCAAAACAATTATCAAAAGTTATGATATTTAAAAATTGGTTAAGTTGAAAATATAAATTAACTAGAGTAAATACAAATAAGATAAAAGTAGTTTGAGTTGATAAAAATAATAAACTCGATATTATAAACATTTATAATCCATTTTTATTATCTAATAGTTGGATTTTTATTGATGATAGTAATTGAAATTGATGAATAGAATATAAAGATAAAATAATAAATAAACAAAGATATAGATTAGATTTTCAAGATAATTCTGAACAAAGTTTATTTAAAAAACTTTATAATATAAATAGTAGTAAAAATTGGTGAATAGAATTAGAAAATTATAAAGTAGATGGTGCTAAGTTTAATTATAATATTTATATTCCACCAAGTATAAAGAATAATCCTAAACTTAGAACACAATTTATAAATAATTTTAAAAAACAATATAATCCTGTAATTTATTCTGTTTATAATAATTTATTGAATGCTTATAATAATGTAAAAGAAAAATGATGAGCTAAAAAAATTACTATGTGTTATGATAATCCCATAAAAATTCCATATTTTATTAAAAATAAATTACAAAAAGATTATTATAGTTATGGTTGAGAACAATGAAATTATGATGATATAGAAAAATATAATCAATATTGACTTGTATGTATAACAATAAATAATATTTATTCAAAATTAGATAAAAAAAATAGTTGAAAAACTAATAGTTTTATTGTAAAATTATGACAAGCAGTGGATGCTGATATAAGTATAAATGTTTATAATCTTAATTATATTTATAAAAATATAGTTTCTAAGTATTCAAATAAAATACAAAATAAGTTTTTAAAAAGATATGCAAACAAATTAAAGAGTAATTATAAAACTATATATATGCTTAAATGATATATGAGAAATCAAAAAGTTCAAAATGATTATCTTGATTATTCTTATAATAAATCTTCTTATACTGTAAAATATACATTAGCAAATATGTGAAGTATACGGGATAGACATAAGCAAACAATTCTTGAAACTAGAACTTTTAATTATTGATATATTAAGACAACATTAGATTTAAGAAAAAATAGTATAGAAAATCAAAATAAAACTGAAAGAGGTTATTGGAATGATTTTACTATTGAAAATTTATATTTTAATTACTTAAATAATCTACTTTTTAATATATGAGATAAAAGTATAATGGAAGATTTAGATAAACAACCTCAGTATTTATTTAATTTCTGAAATTTATATGATAAGAATAGCTTTAATTTTTACTATTGGTATTTAACCAATAAAGAAATTACAAAAGAAAATAATGCAAGTTGGTGGAATGTTTTTGATTTTAGTAGTACAGATAAGGATAAGCTTTCAATACTTAATTTTTATAATTATTGAGAAAAAAATCTTTGAAATACTAATACTTATTATAATCAAGTAATAAAATTTTATAATTTCCCTGATTTAAAATGAAAAAATGCACTTTCATTAAGTATGTTTAATGCAGATGAAGAAATAGAACAAATATGAGTATCTCCATTATTTATGTTTTTCCAAATACCTCAGTGAAATGATAAGAAAAAGCAACAATTTAGTAAATATTATAAAACAAAATTTGAAAATTTTAATTTCTTATTTGATATAAATAAGTTTAAAAATCTTTATAAAGATATATCTAGCTTGTTAAAAACAAATTATATCAAATCAAGATTTGATACAGATAAAACTATTAATTTTGAGTTAGAAAGTAATAAATGACTTGCTCGGTTGTATAAGAATTATGATACAAATAGTAAAATTCAAATTATAGCAGATTATATAAATTGAAAAAGACAAATAAACAAAAGTTTAAAACAATATATAGATAAACAATTGACAGGGTGAGTGGTTTGACAAAATCTTGCTGTATATATTACAACTCAAATTATAATGGAAAATAAATATATGAAAGATTATTGATGTAATTATGATTTAAAAAAGACTGTAGATTTTCTAAAAGATAAAAAAGTAAATAAAACATTTTATAAAGTAAATTGATGGGAAAGTAATGCAAATAATATACTATGTTATTTTTGAAATAAAAAAGCTTGTAAACAAAAACAAATAGTAAAACTTGCTAAATGTGAAAATTGATTATTTAAATTATATTCTTTTATACAACATTTATTAAAAATAAAGTTATATTTACAGGATTTAATAAATTTTAAAGAAACACATAAAATTAAAAATTTTACTTTATTAGATACAGTTTTAAATAAAGACTATTTATTTAATCATACTTATTTAACAAATAATAGTTTTGCAAGTGAATATTTACAGAATGATTTCTTTATGATAATATGAATAAATATATTTGATAAAGATAAAATAAATGAATTTAAAGATAAAATAACTCTAAGTAAATATAATTTTGGTAAAGTAACAGATAATTTTATAAATGAAATTAAAAATATAAACTGTAAAAAATTATTGCAAGATAATAATATAAATATAAGTCAATGAAATATAAATACTTGTGAAAGATGAAAAATTGCACTTGTAAAATATTTTAAATCTTGAATAAGTTTATCACAAGCTAAGCAGTATTTAGAAAAATTAAATAAAGATTGAAATCAAGAACAAATATTTCAAGTTTTAATTAATTATTGAATGGCTTGACAATGTACTCGGTTTGTTCAATGAAAATATCCAGAGATAAACTTCTGATGAAATGCAAAAGAATGGTGTGATAATGCTTCAAAAAAATGACGACCTGTTATTTATGATGCTTGAAGTGTTTGGACAGGAGCTGTAATAGTGTGGAATTTTGGGACATATTGACACGTCGGAATTGTAGAAAAGATTGATAAAAAAAATAAAAGATTACTAATAGATGATATGAATTGGAAATGACCTTTTATTGAATCTCATCATCGGATGAATATGTATCATCCAAACTTTGAATGCTATATAAAGATAAGATAAAAAGTCTTGACTAAAATTTAGATAAAGCTATAATAATAAAGTTAAATTAGAATGTCTGTTTTAAAAAATATAGTTATTTTATAATTTTAAAAATAGAAAAATGTATAAAAAAAATAAAGATATAATATTATTAATTTTATTATTTTCATTTTTTATTTGACTTATTTGATTTATTTGAATATATATACAATTTTCTTTATTTTATAAAATTATAATGTTCTTTATATCTTTTTTAAGTTTATTAGCAATGTTTTTAATGATTGTGAAAAAATAAGATATATGTATTTATTTAATAAATATATAAAAATATGTTAAAAATTAAAGAACAGAATTTATTATTGAGTATAAGTATATTATTTTTTGTTTTTTCATTAGTATGATATATATTTGCTCTTTTATCAAATATGTATATTTATGAAGTTGTATTTTTTATACTTTTTTGTGGAAGTTTAACAATACTTATTATTATGTTATTTAGTTTAGATAATAAAAACTTAAAATAAACTTGTTTATTTTTAAAATAGTATTATATATTAAATACTTTATTTATAAATTATAAAAATGAAAAAAATTAATAAAGATATTAAAGAATTAGCTTTTGAAAATATTATATGAAAATCTTCGATTGCCAATAGGAAAGTTATTGAATCATTTTATGATTATTTTAATGGCTTAATTAAGCAAAATGGAGGAAAATATGAAATTACTTTTGAAAAAAAAATAAATGATTCTTGAAAGTATATTTCGTTTCAAAAATGAATTGTATTTAAAAATGGAAAAGAAATAGTGTTATATAGTTTTTTGTGAAAATGAAAATCAAACGGAATATTTGTATATGCTCCTAAATGAGATAGTTGATATTATTTTCTGTTTTATCCATTTCAATATTGAAAAGTTATAAAAAGTTTTTTATTTTAAAAAGTTAAGATATAATTTATTTGAATTATTTTTAAAATCCTTATATTATAATATAAGGATTTTTTTAATTTACATTTTTTAAATAAAATAAATGTTAGAATATATACTAAGTTTTCTTTGAT
>JALUWO010000057.1 GCA_027019405.1 Candidatus Altimarinota bacterium
GTTTTTTGGCTTCAATAAGTGCTAGATTTACTCATTTATATTTTAATAAATAATCTGCAAATTTTCTATCTCATCTTTTATTTCAAAGAGTTTTTCTACCATCAGTAAAATAATATTCTCTTTTTATGTTATGAGCTTCCCATTTACTATTTTTAAGTTGAGGGTCTATAAAATTTGCTCTTGTATCTGATTCTGAATAAGACATAAATTATACATTTAAAAAATATTTTTATTTTATATTATTTTACTTGTAAACTAGTTTTTATCAAATTTTATAAAAAAATATTTTTTAAAATTGTAAATCAAATTATCTATAATTTAAAATCTTTTTAAAAAAGAATTTTTATTTTTAAATCAAATAGTTAATATAAATTTATATTTATTAATAATTTAATATAAAAATATTTTTTATATTTCCTAATAGATAAAAAATGACAAAATATTATAAATCAAAATATTACTCAGAAGATATTGAAGTTGAAAGAATAGATTGAGAATTATTAGTAAATATTATTACTAAATGATGAAAAAAAATAATTTATTCTTGGTATGATATAGAAGACAAAACAAGTTATAGTCCTTATATAAAAAATTCTATACTTGCTAGTTTTATTTGAGAAATACCTGAAAATATTTTAATTTTAGGTTTTTGATGATGAAGTTATGCTAGATATTTTAAAGATTACTTTTGAGATAAGGTAAATATAACTTGAGTTGAAATAGATGAAACTATGATAGAAATTGCTAAAAATGAATTTCAATTAAATAATATAAATTATTTTAATATGTGAGCATTGGAAGCTATAGAAATTCTAAAAAATAAGAAAAAAAACAAATTTGATACTATTTTTATTGATATATATGATAAAAATTCACAAATTCCTGATTTTATAAACACTATAGAATTTTGGAAAAATTTAAAATTATTAACTATAAAAGAAACAAAAATAATTATAAATTATGCAAATAATATTGATAATAAAAATTATTACAAAGAAATTCATAATAAAATAATCAACATATTTTGAAAAAATTATATAGAAATATTAAATAATAAAGATGATACTTGAAATATTGTATGAGTATATAATTTAGAAAAAAATATTAATTCAGAAGAGTTAATACTAGAATATTTATCAAAAGTACAAAATTGAGAAATGAATTATGATTCAAATATTATTTCTAATATTTTCTTAAAATAATTTTGTTTTCTAAGATAAATATGTTAAACTTAAAAAGTATTTTATTATTAATTTAAATTCATATGTGACCAATAATTTTGACAATTGAAATTATTTTTTGATTAGCTTTATGATTTATACCCCAAGTTGGTATATTTATTGCAATAATATATTTTGTTATATTATTATTAGCATGAGTAAGAATGGTAAGTCCTCAAACTGTTAGAACAAAAGAAGTATTTTGAAAATATACATGAATTTTAAGACAATGACTTAATTTTATAGTTCCTTTTGTTACAACAACTATTAGACAAGATTTATATAGAAAGAACTTCTCTGTAGAAGTTGAATGAGTTACTCATGATAATGTAACTTGTTATGTTTGATTAAATGTTATATATTATGTTTCTGATGATAATGATGATTCTAGAAATTGAAATATATATAAATCTGTTTATTCAATTGATGATCCTAGAACAATGATGAGGGCAGCAATTGATGAACAATTAAGAGCTATGATGGTAGAATTTACTCATAAAGAAATTTTTGGTAAAAGAGAAGAAATTGGTAAAGATATTGAAATGAAATTAAGAGAAAAATTAAAACAATTTGGTTATACTCTTGATTCTATACAAGTTAGAGATGTAAAACTTGATAGTCATGTAATGTCTGCTATGAATAAAGTAGTAGAAACTCAAAAATTTAAAGAAGCAGCTTTAAATGAAGCTGAAGCAAAAAAAATCATGCAAGTAAAAGAAGCTGAAGCAGAAAAAGAATCAAAAATTTTACTTTGAGAAGGTATGGCTGGTCAAAGACTTAAAATTGCTGAATGATTTCAGGAATCAATTGAAATGATTAAATGAGCTGATAATAGTTTAGATGCAAAATCAATTCTTGATTTCTTACTTGATTCTTCAAGAATTGAAGTTTTATGAAATATATGAGATAAAGAAAATTCTAAATTAATTTATCTAAATGAGGATTTAGAAGGAAGAAGTTCAAAAAGAGAATCAAAATTAATTGCTGGAAGTGATATAATGTAAAAGAAGTGGATAAAAAATCCACTTCTTTTTTTATTCTCCATTGATAAGTTTATCAATAAGATCTTTTACTGAAATTATTTCATTTACCCTGAAACCATTAGTTCCAGTAAAAAATAATCCAGTATCATATTTTCCAAGTATTGTATCACCTAATCTATCAGCAATACAATATCCTACTTTTTTTGCTCCTTTTCCATGTTCACATGGTTTTACACAATTGGAAATACATTTTATTTTGGGTGCAGTTTCTTTTTGTATCATTTCATGAAGTTTTGTAGTTATACTTCTTGATGGTAATCCAACTGGAGAACCTTTAAGAGATATATCATCAGAAGTACAATTAAGTAATATTTGTTTATGAATATTACTTGTATCACATTCATGAGTAGCTACAAATCTTGTTCCCATTTGAACAGCAGTACAACCTAAATTGAGATACCAATCAATATCATTTTTATCCCAAATTCCTCCAGCTGCAATAACTGGAATATTAAATCTGCTACAAAATTCAATTATATCTGGAATAATATTTTCAAGTTGAAATTCTTCTTTTGAACAATCTTCAAGTTTAAAACCTTGATGACCACCAGATTTTGGTCCTTCAACTATAACAGCATCAGGTAATCTACCATATCTCTCCCATCTTTTAAAGATGATTTGAGTAGCTTTTATACTAGAAACTATTGGGATCAAGGCAACATCTGGAAAATCTTTTGTAAGATTTGGTAAATCAAGAGGTAAACCAGCTCCACAAATAATAATATCTGCTCCAGCTTCACAAGAATCTATTACTGATTGAGAATAACCTGTTAATGCATGCATTATATTTACAGCTAGAGGTTTATCTCCACATATTTTTCTTGCATTTTGAAATATTTCAAATAATGCTTCTTTTGAATTACAATCCAATACATTTGGTCTTTCTCCCTTTGAATGTATCATATATTTAGGATATTTATAATATCCAGTACCTACTGTACTAATAGTACCTAATCCTCCATATAAGGAGACATGACCAGCTAACTGGTCCCAAGATACACCAACACCCATTCCACCTTGAACAATTGGATTCTCAATATAATGTTTACCAATAAGCATAACTGCTCCTTTTGTTTTTATTTTTTTGGTTTCTTAATTATAAAAAAAATCTTGAATAATGCAATTTATTCAAGATTTTTAATTTATTAAATATTTTCAGTATTTTATAAATTTTAATTTATCTAATCAATTATATAAATAAGAAACAATATAATATCTAATATCATTTTTTAAAATATGGTATTTAAAAAGAAAATTAAGTAAAAATTCCTTCTGTTTTTCTATAATATAAACCCTATTATCAAAATCTTTTTTTACAATCTTATTTCAAACTTTATTTATATAGTTATCCAGTTTTTCTTTTACTGAAGGTGTCAATATATATATTGAATCTATATAATCTTTTTTCATAGTATACCTATAATCTATATATCAAAAAGCTGAATGAATTGAAATAAAAATAAAAAATGTAAATAGAATTATTTTTTTCATATTATATGATTTAATTAATAATTATCTTAAATATAAGATAATTATTAATTTTGTCAATACTATTCTGGATTTTTATAATAATATCATCTTTTTTTTCTTCTAATGGTTTCAATAATAAAATTAAACCAATACTTAGGAGAGATAATTAAATCTTGAGCATGAAGTAAACTATAATCATAACCTCAAAATTTTCTTTTAAATTTAGTTACTCAAGCTATAGGATGAGCTGGATTATCATCAGGAGAAACTCACCAAAAATTATATATTTCACATCAATCTTGTTTTGCTTGTTTTATAGCTTCCCATTGACATAAATAATTTGGAGAAAATTTATGATGTTTTATATCTGAAGCAGCTATATAGTATACACAAGTTTTTCAAAATTTTATTGTCATCAAAATAGATTCTACTTTTCCTTCATATCTAGCTGAAATAGTAGTAATATTATCTCCAAAAACTTCATATAAATAATTTATAAATTTTTTTGAAAATGGATGATATCAAACTTTTTTTGAATGTTCTAGGTGCATATTAGTTAAAATTTCTTTTTGCTCTTCTGAATTTCATTTAATTATCTCAACTCATTCTTTTATAGCTCTATTTATATAATACCTATCCCCTTTTTTCATATTTCATAAAAGTTCTTCTTCTGATTTTTTTAAATCAAGTAAATGAGTATCTTCAGCATGTTCATGCATAGGAGCATCTATAAAACCTAAATTTTTAAAAGATTTTTTATTTTTCAAAGTATTTTTAACTGGAGAATTAAATCTTATAAAATTAGCCTTATTTTTTTTAGCTATATTTTTTAAGTCTTTTAAAAGATTTTTTAAAACTTCAAAAAAATCTTCTGATTTTTTAATCAAAGGAGTATGTGGTGCAAAAAGATAAGTTCATCTTTTTGCTTTTTTTACAATTAGAGGAAGGATTCCTATTAATCTATTTTGTTTATATATTCAATATTTTAATACTTTATTTCATGATTTTTCTTGAAATAAAGTCCATTCCCAAGAACACAAAAAACTATAAAAATCAAATTCATTTTCAAAAATAAAATTATTCCAAGTACTTTTATCTGTAATTTCTTTTAAATTGTGCATAAAAAAAGATATAATTATAAATCTAAATAATTATATCTTTTTTTTATTTTTTTCAATTTAATTAATAATTTTTATAAAAATTATTAACTTGCTAACTTATTATCACTTACAAAATATTTTGGATCTTCTATTATATTAACATCAATTATTTTGTCTGCATTTTTTATTAATTTTCTACAATCAGCTGACAAATGTTTTAAGTGTAATTTTTTTCAAGATTTTCTATATTTATCAGTTAAAGAATTTATTGCTTCAATAGCAGAATGATCCATAACTTTTGATTTTTCAAAATCTATAATTACCTCTTTAGTATCATTCTTTAGATTAAAAATCTCCTTAAATCTACTAACTGATGCAAAAAATATTGGTCAATCTAATTTATAAGTTGTTATTTTTCAGTCTTTTGAAATTATTTTAGTAAAATTAATTTCTTGAGATTTTTGCCAAGCAAATACAAGTGCAGATATTATTATTCATGATATAACTGCTAAAGCTAAATCATGAGATATAGCAGTAATCAATGTAACTGATATAATTACAAAAGCATCAGATTTTGGAATTTTATTTAACATTTTTAATGTAGGCCAAGCAAATGTTCCAATTACAACCATAAACATTAATCAAACAAGGGCAGCTAATGGAATTTTCATAATTAAACTTGTTCCAAAAACTACAAATAATATTAAAAATATACTTGCTGAAATTCCTGATAATCTTTTTCTTCAACCATTTGAAATATTAATCATTGATTGACCTATCATAGCACATCCTCACATAGCTCAGAAAAAACCACAGGTCATATTTGCTATTCATTGTCATATAGCTTCTTTATTTGCTTTTCATCTTGTTTCTGTTAATTCATCAATCAAAGTTAAAGTCATAAGACTTTCTGTTAATCATATTATAGCTAATATTAAACTATAAGGAAAAACTATTTTCAATACTTCTAAAAAATTATCATTAATATTTGGAATAGAAAAACTTGGAAAAGATTATTTTAAAGTATTAAATCAATTACTTGATAAATAACTTGCAACTGTTCAAGTATCACTAAAAGCAGGAATAAATAAAACCATTAAAGTTACAATTACTATTCATGCTAAACCTGAAGGAATAGTTTTAGTTATTTTAGGTAAAAAATAAATAATTCACATTGTTATAAAAACTAATAAAAGCATTATTAACATAGGAGTAGTTGATAACCAATCTCAAGTTTTAGTTTGAAATTGTCATAATTGAGCCATAAAAATTATTATAGCAAGTCAATTTACAAATCAAAGCATAACAGAATGAGGAATTAATCTAACAATTTTTCAAAGTTTTAAAAATCCAAATAATACTTGAATAATTCATGCTATAATCACTGCTACAAGAAGATAATCTAATCAATGTTGAACAACTAATGAAGTCATAACAACTGCCATTGAACCAGTTGCTCAACTTATCATTCCAGGTCTTCATCAAAAAATAGATGTCATTATTCACATAATAAAAGCAGCCCAGAGACCAACCATAGGATCAACTTTAGCAACAAAAGAAAAAGCAATAGCTTCTGGAATCAATGCTAAAGCTACAGTTATTCAAGATAAAATATCTGCCTTTATTTGTCATTTTTTATTTAAATCTATATAGTCATTATCTGATAACCATTTAAGTAGTAACATTTAGTTTTTTTAATTTATAAAAATTTTATGTATTTATATTAAAATAACTAAAAAAAGCAATTTTTATTGTTTTTTGAAAAGTAAAATCATTCTTTTTGAATCTTTATTAAATTTATTAAAATTAAAATCTCAAAAAGTTTTTATCAATAATAAATTATATTTTTTTCATATTTCTTCTAATTCATCTTTTGTATATATTCTTAAAGAATATTTTTCATTAAAAATATCATCTCATTTTTTTATAATTCTTTTAAATATCAATCTTTTATTTTTTATACTTTTTATATCTTTTATGTAATCATCTCATTTTTGTAATATTGATTCTCATTTTTCAAATAATAAAGTATCATAAGGATTATTTAAATCTATTAAAAATAATCAATTTATATTTAATAAACTAGAAATATTCTCAATAATTTTTTCATTATCATTTTCAGAAAAATATCAAAATGAAGTATGTAAACTATAAATTTTATCAAATTTTTTTCATAATACATTTTTTATTCTTATATCTCATAAAAAATATTTTTTTTTATACTGAGATATTTCTTTTATATGTGATATAAAGCTTTCTGAGAAATCTATTCAATAAACATTAAATCACTGATTTAATAAAAATTCAGTATGTCTTCAAAATCAACATGCTAAATCTAAAATTTTATTTTTTTTATTTAGATTTAATACTTTTATTAAAAAATTAACTTCATTTTTTGTTCTTTGATATGTTAAAACTTTATCATAAAAATATTTATAAAATTCTATACTAAATAATTTTGACATATATTTAAAAAATATTTAAATAAAAACAAGTGGAAAAATCCACCTGTATAATTTTTTAAGCAGCAATTGCTGGTGAATCCCAACAAATAACAGCAGCACCTTCTGATAACATTTTAGATTTTCCAAAAAGTTCAGTAAATTTACTTGCCATTTTATCTGCTTTATTTTGATATTTGCTTAAGTTATCACCTAATCTAGCCCAAGATATATGATTAACTTTAAAACCAAACACTTTACTACAAACTTCTTCAAAAGCTTCATTATCTAAAAGACAAGCATGAAATGCTTTATCTTCATATTCATGAAAAGCATACTCTCCTGGATTATTTACAGAAATAGTAAGAGCTCTAAAAAAGATTTCAAGTCTTTCATTTGCTTTTTGTTTAGTATCTCCATCTTTTTGAAGAATTTTACTTGCAACAGCAAACAACTTATTATTTTTAGCCAACTCAATCAATCTATTAGATTGTGAGTGAATAGTAGTTAATACCATTTTGGTACCTCCTTATTTTAAAAATAGTCTTTTTTTAAAGACATATTAATAGTAAAGAGAATAATAATGATGTCAAATATTTTTTTTATTTTCTAAAATATTTCACTTCTTCAGTATCTTCTTTAAATTCAAATATATCACTATATTTTTGTTTACTATTTATGCAAAAATCTCAGTAAGCTAGAACTTTTATTTCTTCTTTTTCTAAAATATCTCAAAATTCTTTTTTAATATTAGTAGTTGAAAAAATTTCAGAATTATTTGAAATATTTGCACTTGTTAGAAATAATGGTCCATTTAATCTAATTAATTTTTTTTGCATAAAATTATGAGCAACTCTAAAAGCTATTTTTTCATAAATCTCTGAATTTGGCAATTGATTTATTATTTTTAATAATTTTATATCTAAAATTTTATTTTTATTTATCAAAATAGTCCAAGGATTTTCATATTTTTTTAAAAATTTAATCTGTTCTATATTAAGCTTAGTATTTTTTTCAAAGTAATCAAAATCTGAAACCATTATAGCAATTGCTTTATCTAATGGTCTTTTTTTTATTTCATAAATTTTTTTATAATTTTCAGCTTCAGAAATAGGACAAGCTATTCAAAAACAAGTATTTGTTGGAAAAATATATAACATTTACTAATTATAATAATTAAATATAGTAATTTACAAATATGATAATCTTATTAGAAATTATTTAAAATTTCTATAACTCTATCCATATCTTTTTTTACAATAAATTTATGATTTGGAAGTGTTAAAATTCTTTTAGAAATATCTTCAGAAATTGGACAACTTCCAGGAATATATTTAGCTTTTTGTAAATCAACTCAAAATGGAACAATATTGGTTCCTGACCAAGTATTTCATAAAATGATATTATTTTTTCTAGCTATCTTATACAATTTATTTTTTTCTTCTTCAGATCTTAATAAAATAGGAAATCTAAATCAATTATAATTTTTTAAATCTTTAAAAATTATTTTTATTTTATCATTCTTAATATTTTTCAAATAATAAGCAGAATTTTTCAATCTTACTTTTGTGTATTTATCTAAATTATTTAACTCTTTCAAAGCAAGATAAGCCAAAGCATTTGGAAAAGCTAAATTAAAATTAGAACTAGAAAGATTTTTTTCTTTATTATCTAATATTTCAGTAATGATTCATAATTTTCTTGAAAGATATATTGTAATTCTTCAAAGTTTAAAAAAATCATATAAAATATATGCTTTATATCAAACTATATTATACATAAGATTTTTTAAAATAAGTTTTGTAGAAGGTGATTCTTGAGTTATTTTCCTTCAAAAATACCTTTTATTATTTACTACTAAAATTCAACCTGTTACACTAGATATAACTTTATCTCTTCCTGTTGAAAATACTATAAAATCTCACTTATATTCAGAAAAATTTCATAAACTATGAGCACAATCCTCTATAATTAAGATATTATTTTTTTGGGCTAAATCTATTATTTCATCATAATTTTTAGACTTTTTTCAAAAAGTATTTTGTAAAATTATTACTTTTGTTTTTTTAGAAATATTTTTCTTTAAACTTTCTAAATCCAATCATAAAGTTTCTTTTTCTATGTCAGAATAGATTAATTTAGCTTTTGATTGTAATACTGAATTTACAACTACACTACATGTATAAGAACTAATTATAACTTCATCATCAACAGTAACTCAAATAATTCTTAAAGCATGGTAAATAGTACTTCTTCAATTATAAAAAGTAAAAAAATCTCATTTTAATTTAATTTTTTCTAAAATTTTTTCTTTAAATAAGATTTCTTCTTTTCAATTTTTTAATTTATAAAATCAAAAAGTCATTAAATATAAACTATACAATGCTTGTTTAAATGATACAGTTGTAAAAAATTCTGATATTATTGTTTTTTTAAACATTTTTAATTACTATTTTAATATATATTTACTATAATTTTAATTATATTTAAAACTATAAATTAATAAACAATTACTTTTTTATTTGTAAAATTCTTCATTCATCTTTCTCCAAGTTCTCTACCATATCCTGAATCTTTCAGTCAACCATATGGTAAAAATGGATAAGATGTAGGTATTTTATTCCAAAATACACTTCAACTTTCTATCATTTTACTATATTTTTCAAATTTTTCTTTACTATCTGTAATAATTGCACTTGTAAGTCCATATTTTGAAGTATTTGCTAAAGCTATAGCATCTTGTTCATCTTTTGCTTTAATTATTGGAGCTACAGGTCAAAAAGTTTCTTCCTCAAAAACTTTTATTCAAGGTTTTACATTTATTAAAACTGTTGGAGCAAAATAAAATCATTTTCTATCAATTCTTTTTCAACCTAAAACTAATTTAGCTCATTGTTTTACACTTTCTGAAACTATATTTTCAAGTTCTTCAAGCATACTTTCTTTTGCTAAAGGTCATACTTGAGTATCTTTATTAAATGGATCTCATATTTTTAATTCACTCATTGCTTTTGTAAATTTTTCTATAAATTCATCATAATATTTTTCTAAAATTATAAATCTTTTACTAGAATTACACTTTTGACCACAAGATGACATTCTTCATTTTAGAGCAAGCTCTATTACATTATCAATATTTTTTGTATCTAATAAAATAAAAGGATCAAGTCATCCTAATTCTAAAATAGATGGTTTTAAATATTTTCAAGCTAATGATCATACTACTCTACCTGCTTTTTCTCATCAAGTAATATTTACTCATTTTACTCTAAAATCTGAGATTACTTTTTCAGTTAAATTACTAGAAATTTGTAAATTTTGATAAACTCATTGTGGAAAACCTGCTTCTAAAAACAATTCTTCTATTTTTCTTGCAACTTGTGGAACATTACTTGCATGCTTTGATAAAACTACATTTCAAGCCAAAATATTTGGGACTGCATTTCTAAAAACTTGATTATAAGGAAAATTCCAAGGACTAATTGTAAAAATAACACCTAATGCTTCATAAACTTTTTTTCATTGTAATCATCATTCATCAAATTCTATATCTGCTAACCATTTTTCAGCATGTTCAGTAAAATAAATAGTTCAACTAGCAGATTTACTTACATCTCATAAAGCTCAAGAAAAAAGCATTCACATTTCAATAGTATCCAATTTTGCCATCTCTTCTTGTTGTTTAAGCATTATTTTAGCTAAATTTAAAAAAAGTTGTTTTCTCTTAGAAATAGAAGTTCTTGACCAATTTTGAAAAGACTTATTAGCAAGTTTTATTTTTTCTTCTAATTCATTCTCAGAAATATATTCATAATTTTCAATAATTTCTCAGTTTATTGGTGATATAGTTTTTGGCATAGGTTTAATATAAAAATTTAAATATTTATTATTATTAATAAATTTATCTTGATTATTCTTTATATATTTTTTAATAATTTAATCAACTCATTAAAATCTTCCTGTAAAAAATGTCCTCTATTCTCAAAAATCATAAATTTAGCTTTTGGAAGTTCTATTTTGAAATCTTTTATATTAGAAAAAGCTACTATAAAATCATCCTTACTTCAAAAAATTATAATTTTTTCTTGAATTTTTTTTAGATTATCTAAAGGCTTAGAAAAATTAAAATTTCATAAAACTTCTTTTTCATCATCTTTATAAGCTGGTGCAACTAAAAATATTTTTTCAACTTTATCTTTTAAATCATATTTATCATCTTCCTCTAAATATTTAACTAAAAAAGTAGCCCCTAAACTATGTCCAAGTAAAATAAAATTTTGTTTTAAATAAGGTATAGTTTTTTCAAATATTATCTTCCAAGCTTTATAATCAGCAAAACCAGAATTTGGTCTAGGAAATTTTATAACTTCAAAATCCTCTCATAAATCTCTATCTAAAATATCTGACCATTTTAATTCATTTTCTTCATATGGATTAAAATCCTGAGATTCTAAAAAATCATAAAAATCTTTAAAATTTTCTTTAGCTTCTCAACCTTTTAAAAGAATTATCTGTTTTTTCATTTTTTATTTTTTAAAATATATTTAGTATGTTTTTTTATATCTTTTATTTTATGTTTTCTAATTTTTGAGTCTTTCAAATTTTTTGATAAATAAAAAATTCATTTTCTTATTTTTCTTACATTTTTTATATCTTTAGCTTCAATTACAAAAGTAATTCCAACTATAATTAAAACAATTCCAGTTGGAACAGATAATGGTAAAGGTAGGATTATTGAGATAATTCAAGTTAAAATCAAAAATCAACCTAAAAATATCCTTATAAAATAAGGTAATTTTATTTTTCTGATATTATGATAAATTTTATGTTCCATAATTCTTTTTTGTTCTATTAAAAAATTTTTTAGATTTTCTTCATTCAAATAAAATAACTGTATTATTATCTATATTCTCTAAATTAATTAATATATTTTCTTTTTTTAATCATCCATCAATTAAGCCTTTTTTAAAACTATCTTTATAATTAACTCATATAAATAATATTTTATCTATTAACTTATTTTTAGATATTTGTTTTGCTATATTATAATGAATTTTCTCAGATTCTTTTCAAAGTTCTAAAATATCATCTAAAACAAGTATTTTATTTTTATTTTTAAAATATTTTAATAAATCAAGTCCAGATTTTAATCATGCTTCTGAAAGATTATAAGTATCATCAATTAATATATTCTTTCATATTTTTATTATTTCCTGAGTATTTTTAGGTTTTTTAATATTTAATAAATATTTTTTTAAATCCTTAGTTTCTAATCAAATATCATAGCAAAAAGCCAAAATTCAAGTAATATTAAGTATATTATGTTCTCAGATTAAATTTGTTTCAAAAGTTTCTCTTAGTCAATTATAACTAAATTCAAATTTTGTTTTTAAATCATTTATTTCTATTATTTTTGATTTAGCACATGCTTTTTCAGATTTCACTCAATATCTAATAATATTTGTAGTATTGATATTTTCTAAATATTTTTCTATAAATTTATTATCATTGTTTACATATAAAAATCAATTATTTTCTTTTACTTTTTCTAAAATTTCAAATTTTGCTTTAATTATATTTTCTTGATTTCAAAAAAGTCATATATGTTGATTTCAAATTGCAGTTAAAAATCAATATTTATGATTTACTATTTTTCATAAAAGTGATATTTCTCAAATTCTATAAGCTCACATTTCAGCTACAAAATATTTATATTTATTACTTAATTTATTTAAAATAAGTGCTGAAACTGACATTTCTGTATTTTGATTTTCTGGAGTTTTAAGTATAGATCAGTCTTGTTCTAAAATAGAACTTAAAAATTCTTTTACACTTGATTTACCATAACTTCAAGTAATTCAAATTTTTATAGAAGTATTAATTTTTTTTGATTTTTCTATAGCTTTTTTAATTTGTTTATTTTTTTTATAATTTACAAGAGGTAAAGAAATAATATTATAAAAAAATATAATTAAAGGTAATCCTAAATAGACTCCTAAAATATATAAATAACTAAAACTCCACAAATTCCAGCTATAAAAATAATATAAATCTATACTTGCTCAAATTATAAAAAGTAATAATAGTATAACTAATCTTCAAGTTATTATTGGTTTTATTATTTTCTTTCTAAAAATTTTTCATAGGACAAAAATATTTTCAATAACTAAAAATCAAATAAAAATCCAATAAAATGTTCACCAAAAAGTAACTAAATAAGGAGTTTTTATAAAATAAGGAATCCAAATTAAAATAGAAATAATAAATAACATTAATTCAACAACACTAAAAATGCTAAATAATGCATCTCTTCATTGTTTAGTTGTAATATATTCTTTAAATCTATCCCATCTATATTCTTTTAATTGAATTGTATAAAGCCAAAAAGAAAGCTTATAAAACAATGGTAAAGCTCATAGAATAAATAATTCTATATAATCAAATGGTTCTCAAATTATTAAATTTTGCATATAGTAAATTAAATATATAATAATATTTTTATATTTTCTCCTTATAAAAGGAAAGCTAAAGAGAAAGGACTATATATTATCTAAAAAAGTTTTAACAAGTCTTTCTGGATTTTTAAGATGTATTCAGTGAGTTTCATTATCTAAAATTACTAATTTTGAATTTTTTATATTATTTCTCATAAAATGAGCATCAGAAACTGGAGTATAACTATCTTTTTCTCACCAAATCAAAAGAGTATGATTATCTATATTTTTTATTTCATCTTTTAAGTCTGAAGAAATCATATTTAAATAAGTTTGTTTTAAGTTTGGATTATTTTCAGCTTTCAAATAATCATGACTTCAAATAGCTTTATAAAATAAAATTCTAAGTTTTTTAAATCACTTTATATTTTTTAAAAATTTTAATGATTTAATTAGGTTATTAAATATTTTTCTTTTTAGACTTCTTTTTTTATCATTTCTAATTCAAGCAGAATTGTTTAAAACAAGTCTTAATATTTTTATTTTTTTTCTATTTACTAATTTTATAGAAATAGCTCATCAATTACTATGTCCCCATAAAATAAGATTATCAAAATTTAAATCTTTATATTTTTGTTTTAAATCTTCAATAAACTTTTCTATAATTTCAGCATAATTATCTAAATTATAAACATCACTACATTTAGTTAGTTTACTAGCACAAGGAATATCAGGAATAATTACATGAAATCAATTCTCACTTAACAACTTACCTACTTTTGTCCAACTAGAACTAGCTCCTTGCCAACCATGTAAAATCAAAATAATATCAGAATTTTTATTTTGGTTTTCAAAAAATTCATAACTAAGATTAGTATTATTAACCTTTATTTCTTGCATAAAAAAATACTTATAAATAATTATAAGTATTTTATGATTTAATTTTTATTTTTCAACTAATTCTTGATTTAAAAATTTTTAATTTTTTCTAATAAATAATTAAAATTATTCTTATATATTTCATCATTCATAATTTCAAAAATAGTAGTTTTCTTATATAAAAATTTAATAGTTTTAACAAAATCTTCATCATAAAATCATAAATATTTCACTATAATATTTTCAAAAATTTCTTCTCACCAATCAAGAAAATGAACAAAATCATTCTCTCTTCAAGATAATCTACAATCTGAAAAATCTATAATTCAAGAAATTTTATTCTTTTGATAATCAAAAATTATATTTTTTGCTTGAATATCAGTATGTACTAATGCTTTTTCTTTAAAATTTAAAGCAAATAAATCATCTATATATAATTTTAATTTTTTTATATAAGTATATTCTACTTTTCATCTTAATCTAATATCAATTTCATTTTTTAAATAATCTTTATATATATTATAATCAGCTTCTTCAGATTTTAAAAAATCAAATTTATTAATAGGAATTGAATGCAATTCTTTTAAAAATAAAACTATATCATCTAAAATATTATTTAAATCATCTTTATTTAAATAAATTAAACTTATTTTTTTTATTATATTTCAAGGAATGATTTTATATTTATATCAAATTCATCAAACTATTTTAATATTAGGTATATTTATACTAATATTCTCTTTTAATATATCTAAAATTTTTTTTTCTTTTTCTAATTCATTTATATTTTTTTCTTTTTTAGGAAATCTATAAACAATAGAATTATCAATAATAAAGACATAATAATCCCATCATTCTTTTATTTTATATTCAAAATCTTTTCACAAATCTTCAAAAATAATATTATAGTATTTTTTTATTAACATATTAAATAATTTTATTAAAAATTTCTTTAAGATATCTTATTCAATTTTCATTAAAAATATCTAATTTTAAATAAAGTTCAACTAAATTATCTGGGTTTTCTCAAGCTGCAGATAACCATAATACAGGATATCACCATTCCTGACCTTCACATTTTATATTCATAATCTGTTCTTGTCAAAAAGATTTTCAAAAAGATTTTAAAATATTAGCTATTTCTAACAAACTTCTTTCAGAAAAATCTTGATATTTTTCTTTTATAAATCTTTTAGCAATAGGAATTCATAAAAATTTTTCATTTCAAGTATTATATGCAAAATTATTAGGTAATGTACTTCAAGTAGTTCTATGAATTCAATTTGCTTCAATTATAAAAACTTTTATTTGATTATTTTCTTTTGAAAATATTAAATCAAATCAGATATTCCCCCTTATTCATTCTTTGTTTAATCACTCTAATAAATTTCTTAAATCAGTTTCTATTTGTTTTTCTAACTTTAATTTTTCCTCTAAACTTAAAAATCAAAAAAAATTATCAGATGAAAAGTATCATCAATTATCAGTATAATTATGAACTAATCCCCAATTTTCAATTCTATAATTTTGAATAGAAAAGGTAATACTTCATTCTCAAATTTTATTTTCTACAAATTCTTGAATTAATAATTCAGAATTTAAATTTCATCATTTTTTTCTAAATTTTGAAAGACTTTCTTCAATAGATTTTTTAAGTTTATTTTTACTAGAATAATTATTAATAATTCAAACTCAATTTCAATTTCCATCTAATAAAGGATGTTTTAATACAATTTTGTCTTCTTGAGAAAATTTTGATCTAATAACTTTTAATATTTCATCAATTTTATCTTTTTTATCAGAAGAAATAAAATATGATTTTGGTAAATAATCTATAATATTATATTTTTTAAAATATTCATATATTCATATTTTTGATAAAATTTTATGTTTTTCAGGATTTTTATAAAATCAAGGAATTTGTAATTTTCAACTATTATTTAATATTTGAATATTATTATCATCATATAAAATTTTTAAAACCTTTTTTTTTGTTAACTCTTCAACTTCTAATCAAAATCTAAATAAATTATCTAATCTAACTTTATCTACTAAATTAGAAGTATTAGTTGTATAAATAATATCTTCTTGACTTGTTAATCTAATTCATCATCAAATAGCTTGACTTAATTCATCTTCTATACAAATAGTTTCCATATTTTTAATTAGTTAAAAAAATATTTTGATATTTTTCATTTTGAAGCTTTATTTATAAAAATCCATATTTTAAACAAAATACTATATTTTAATATCTTCATAAAAAGCAATTTATAATTTTTAGTTATTCAATTTAAATGTAATATTTTTATATTATTAAATAATTTTTTATCATTATATTTCATAAAAAATAATCTATATTGAAAATTTGATTTATAATCATTACTTATTTTTATATTATTCTTGTGTAAAAAAATATTAATTATAGATTGATCTGCAAACCTAATAAAATTCTTATAATTATTTTTTATTTCAATAAATTCCTTAAAAACTTTATTTGTTAAATATTTTTTTGTTACTAAAAACATTCAAGCATTAGCACATTTTGGAGTTTTTGAAATATTATCTTGCTTAAAAAGTTTTTTTAAATTTTTATCATTTATATTTATAAAATCATGTCACTCATAAATATCTTCAACTATAAAAAAATCATCTTTTTTAAAAATATAATCTAGAGGTCCTAAAATCAACATATCAACATCTAAATGTAAAACTTTATCAAATTTTCTAAAATATTCATTCCAAATCATAAATCTTGCATAAAATACTATTGAATCATATTTACTACTATTTAAATGTAACATTATAGGTCATATAAGGCTTTCAGTTATACTATTTTCTATAAACTTAATATTTTTATTTACAAAAAAAGCTTTACTTTTTTGTTTTTCAGTTAAATTAATATAAATTATATGAATTAAAGGATGGTCTTTATAATTTTTTTTTATAACTCTTAAAAATTCTAATAATAAGGTATAAAAATTATTATCAATTGAAACAAATATTGTATTTTTTTTCATAAATTCTTTTAAAAACTAAATTCATATATTAAAAATGACTCATTTTTTTGTATTTTTTTTTCTATCTCATTTATCTTATTTTCCAATCTAAAATTAATTTTTACTTCAAAATCATCTTTTTTTTCATAAAAATAACTTTTAGCTTCTCTAATTAATTCTAAAGCTTTTTCTATATTATTTTTATGTTTATAATAAATATATGTAACAACTAAATAAGAATTTAATTTTTCAACAGGAAAATTAATATCATCATTATTAATAACTTTAGATAAAATATTAATTGCTTTATCTATTTCTCAAATTTTAAAATATGAATATCATAAAAACCAAAATATTCTATTATTTCATCATTTTTGTTTAATATCATACAACATTTGTTCTATATATAATTTTGTTTTTTTTAAAAAAAAATTTGGAAAATGTTTTAATTCTACTAAATGTAAATATTCTGCTTTATATCAGTATTTTCTTAAAAATTGTTGAGGATTAGCATGTACATATCAATCAAAAAATACTCATTTTTTTAATAAAGAAAGCTTATAATCTTCAAAAGGTTCTCAATATCTATAATCAAGAAATTTTAAAAAATATCAATATATACCAGTCTTTAAATTAATTTTTCTTATTTTTAATACATCTTCTCTTGAAATAAATTCATCTGCATCTAATATCAAAATTAAATCAGAATTATTTAATTTTATAGATTTATTTCTTGCTTCTATTAAACTTCAGTTATTATCTAATTTTCAATTATATACTTTTATTCAATATTTTTCTTTTAACAATTCTGGTCATCAATCTTTAGAACCAGTATCAACTATAATAATATCATCAAATAATTCATAAATAATTCAGAAGTGTTTATTTAAAAAATCTATTTCATTTTTTATTATCATACTTAATCATAAAGTAAAACTCATTTTTTTATTTAAAAAATTAAAATTCTTTCATAGTTAAAATTCAAATATTTTTTTCTTTTAGAATTTGTTCAATTTTATTTTTTAAAAATAAATATTCAATATACCTATTTTTTTTATCCAAAATAAAATCTTCTCAATAATTTTCAATTACATGAAATATAAAATAATTAACTCAATTAGATAAATTATCTACTCTTTTTTTAAAATTACTACTAAATCACTCTAATCAATTATTATAATATTTATTATTTCCTAAAGACCATGGATCCATTCAATCAAAAACTTTAAATCATTTTTTTATATATTCATTTATTTCTTTTCCACAGCCTCAAAACCAATCTCCTATACTAGGATTTTCTTCATATGGATTACTTGGATATTTCAAAAAAGGTTTTAAATTATACTTTTTAGCTAATTCTATATAATATTTTATAATTTTTTTATGTAATAAAACTCACATATGAGAATCTATATGAGTTAATTCAACTCAATGATCCAATGTATATATTACTTGATTCTCTATTTCTTTTATTATATGTTCTATATTAGCATTATTAAATAATTCATATATATTTGAATAAAATTTTCAATCTTCATTTACTAATGTTTCTACTTTTTTAATTTCAGTAACTGGCTTAGTTTTTTTAGTTTCCCACTCAGAAGTTAATGTTAAATGTAATCAAGTATCAATTTTTTTAGAATAAGTATTTTTATATCTTTTTACATAATCTTGAAATCATTCTGTTACAGACATTAAACTAGTTGAAAATTTTAAACCTTTTTCATATAAACTAAAAATTGCATCATTAGTTTTTTTTGATAATCAAACATCATCTATATGTATAATTATTTCTTTCATATTTTTTAACATATATTGTTATAATCTATTTTTACTTCTTTTTCTTCAAGTCATAATTTTTCTAATATAAATTCCTTTTCATTATCTGTTAATTGCATTTCTTTCTTTCACATAAATCTATATATACTTAATCTAGTCTTTCATTCTTCTTTATAAATTCTAACTTCTATCTTAGAAGTTATATCCCATTTTTCACAAAAATGTTTTATAGAAGAGGTATTATCTTGAACATTATAATGTTTAATTAATATATCATTATGATTAATTCAAAAAGTATCATCATATCATACACATAATCATTTATTTTTTATATTAAGAAAAAAATCATCATGTTCTCTTGCAAACTTTAATTCTTCATCCCATCATCAATTTTCTATAATCTTTTTAGTTTTTCAAACAAAATAATTAAAAATTGTATCATAAATTCAGACATTATATAATTTTTTATTTTCTAATCAAACAAAGTGAATTAAGGTATCACCTAAAAACTCATATTTTCAATGAAAATCATATTTTTCAGATCAAATATTATTAACTTCTCCTCATAAAATATCTAAATTCAAACCTTGAAATTTTTCCATAAAAGAAAGGAGTTTTGTTTTTTCTTTATTAATTTTAAAATCATCATCCATAAACAAAACTAAGTCTGTATTTACTTTTTCTAATCAAATATTTCTAGAACAAGATATACCATTATTTAACATATGAATATACTCTAAATTAATTTTATTTGATTCTTTTTTTAAAATTCTATTTATCTCCTTACTAGTATCTATTACTATTAAATTTAAATCTGGATAATCAATATTTAAACTATTAATTAAACTCATTATTTCTTTTGGTCTTTCATAGGTTGGAATAACCACAGAAAGATTTCAAATATCAAAACTCATAAATAATTATTTATTTACAAAAATAATCTTCTAATCAATTAACTTCTTTTAAAGTTCATTTTTCTACTAAGTAAAATTTATTAAAACCTATATTTTCTAAAAACTTTTTATCATGACTAGTTACTATTAAATTTCAATTAAATTCTTTTAAAGCTAATTCTAATTGTTCAACTCATTCAAGATCTAAATGATTTGTTGGTTCATCAAATATTAAAGTATTACATTTTTTTAAAGTAAAATAAGCTAATAGCATTCTACTTCTTTGTCATGGACTTAAAAGTCATATTTTTTTATTTCTATCTTCCTTATTAAAATTAAATCTTGCTAAAATAGAATTAATTTTACTTTCTTCTATTCAATCTAATTGTTCAGATAAAAAATTAAAAACTGTTTTATCTGAACTTAAATTTTGATGTTCTTGAAGATAATTTCAAATAACTATTCAAGGAGAAATAGTTATCTCTCAATTTTTAGATTTTAACTCTCAATTGATTAACTTAATAAAAGTACTTTTTCAAGCTCAATTATCTCATAAAATAACTACTTTTTCTCATGAATTTATAGAAAATTTTTCAATTATTATTCATCTATCACTATTAAGATATTTAAAATCTAAATTTTCTATAATAATTCATCAATATACTTTTTCTTCTAATCTTAAACTAAAACTTAATTTTTTCTGTTTATTAAATATTGGTTTATTTCTTTGAATATCTTCTAATTGTTTTTTTATTTTTTTAATTTCTTTTCAGTTACTATTTTGAGCAGTTTCTCTAGCTTTATTAGCTGCTGCTTTATTATTATCTCTAACCCTTTTAACCTTTGAGGTAGAATTTTTTCTAGATTGTAATTCAGCAAGTCTTTCTTTTAATTTATTAACTTTTTCAATGTATTGAATATATTCAGCATTTTCTTTATTTAAATTCAATTCTTTTTCATATTTATATAAATCATAATTTCAATTATAAATATTAACTCATCTAGAATTTAATTCTAAGGTTTTATTAGTAACTTCATTTAAAAAAATTCTATCATGAGATATAATTAAACTTGTTATTACTTTTGATTTTATATAATCAATTAACCATTCTATTGATCTAATATCAAGGTTATTAGTAGGTTCATCAAGTAATAAAATATCTCATCAAGTTAAAAGAGAACCTGCTAATAAAATTTTACTTTTTTGTCATCAACTTAAATTAATTATTTTTGATTTTCTTGATATTCATTCAATTTTTAATCAATCCAAAATTTTATCTACTACATTATTAAATTCATATCATCATAATTTTTCATATTGAGTTTGAATTTCTCATAATTCATCAAAAATAAAATCATCATAAGAATCTGAAGATATTTCTTCATATAATTCTTCTAATTTTCTTCATAATTTTTTAATTCAAGTTCTATCTTCAAAATAATCAATAACAGTATCAAATTTTTTTAATTCTTCTTCATTTAATTCTTGAGGCATATAACCTATTAATGGATTTTTTACATTATATTTAACTTCTCAAGAATCTGGTTCAATAATTCATGCTATTATTTTTAACAATGTAGATTTTCATCTTCAATTTTCTCATACAATTCAAATTTTATCATTATCTCAAAATCAAGATATTGTTAAATTATCAAATATCTTTTTTCATCAATAACTTTTTGAAATTTGGTTAAGTTTAAACATTAGTAATAAAATTATATTATAAGATATATAAATAAGATATATAATATATAATATAAAAAAATAAAAAGTCAATTTTTTCCTCCTACATTCTACTTCAAACTGCACAAAAATTAAAAAATAAAAAAAGACATTCATAATGGAAGTTGCTTAAAACCTAACCATATACAAATGTCTTACAAACAGTTTAAAGAATAAAATATATATGCAATAGAATTTTATAAAAAAGAAAGATATAATAACTAAAAATATTAACTTCCTGAATAAATAGCTTTAAAAAAGAAAACTAATAAAAAATTAATATAATTTGAAATATCATATTTATTTACTAAAATAATATTTAAGTATCTTTATTCAAAAATCTAAAATTAAAAAATATGAAGGAAAAAGTTATAAAAATAAAGACAAATGATAATCATATAATTTACTGAACTTTAAATACTATAAAGACCAATAAATTAATAATTTTTATACATTGATTATATTCTGATCAAAATGATGAAATTTATATAAGAGCTAGTAAATATTTTTGAGAAAATAGTTATGATTCTTTTAAATTTGATTTATATTCTGAAAGAGAAAATAGTAGAAAACTAATAAATAGTAATATTACTACTCATATAGAAGACTTAAAAAATGTAATTAATTTTTTTAAAAAAAATTATAATTATAATGAAATTAATTTAATATGACATAGTTTAGGAGGATTAGTAATAATTAATGGAAACTTTTTTTCTAGAATTAATAAAGTTATACTTTGGGATCCATCTATATGATTAAGTCCTGAAGAAAAAAAAGAAGATATAACATATGATAAAAATGAGTGAATATATATAGTAAATTGGTGAATAAAATTTAAATTAAATAAAAAAATGTTGAAAGAGTGGGAAGAAGGAATTAATAAAAAATATATAAAAAATATAAATAAAAATACATTTTTTATATTTGCTGAAAATAGCTCAATATATAACAGATGGAAAAAATATATAAAAGATTATAATCTAAATTATACTATAATAAAAAAAATATGACATAATTTTGAATGAGACAAAGTTAAAAAAGAATTATTTAAACAAACACTAAATTTTTTAAAATAAAAAAATACTTAATAATTTTGAATTGCCCCCTTTTTAGTAGAGTCTAAAAAAAAAGATTTTTTAGTTTAATGATATAAGATGATTTTGTAATTTACAGGAGTCATCTTTTTTTTATTCCATTGATGTCTATCATTATTATAATAATATATATATATAGTTTTCTATATATTTTTCAAGTTCATGGAATGAATTACATCAAGAAACATCTATTTCATCCTTTAAATGACCAAAAAATGATTCAGTAGGAGCATTATCAATACAATTTCACTTTCTGGACATTGATTGTATAATTCATAGTTCTTTAAGTTTTTTTGAATATTTTGGATGAGTATAATGAAATCATTGATCAGAATGAAGAATAACTCATTTTAAATTACCATTATATTTACTTTCTAGCTCTTTTACTGTATTTTGAACAAATGATATTCATAAGTTATGAAGATATTTGTGATGCTAATATTTCACCAGTAATTATATCTTTAATAATAGATAAATAAGTCCACTTTCATTGAAATTTAATATATGTAATATCTGTTCATAATTTTTTAAGTGGAGTTATTCCTCTAAATTGTCTATTTAATATATTTTTTATAGATTTATGTTCTATTGTAGCTTTTTGAATGTTTTTATATGGATTTTTTCTTCTAATTTTAGCAAGTAATCAGTATTTATTCATTATTCTTAATGTTTTTTTATCATTGATTACTATATTCAATTTTTCAATTTCCATTGAAATTCTTCTATATCAATATTTTCTATTATATTTTAAAGATATATCTCTTATTAATTCATAATCTTGTTTTTCCTTATCTTCTTTTGTTTGATTATTTATTACTTTATTTTTATATTTATAATATCAAGATTCTGATATTTTAGCTAAATTAAGTAAAATATATAGATTATATTTCTTACTTAATTTTAATATTACTTTAAATCTAATTGATTTATTAAGGATAGAATCAATGTTTTTCTTTAAAATTTTCTCTTAAGTATGCATTTTCTGTTTTATAATATTCAATTTTTTCTTTATCAGTTAGATTATTAATATTAATCTTTTTCTTTCCTTTAAAGCCTAATTTTCTTCATCTTTTAGCTATAGTTCAAAATGCTTCTTCTCAATATTTTTTATATTGATTATTCCATCTACAAATTGAAGTTTCAGGTATTTTTGAATTTGATATATATTCAGGAAAGTTAATTTTTCTAAATATTTCTTTAGTTCAAAATTATTTATTCCATAATTTAACAGATTCTATTTTACATTCTTTTGTAAATGTTATTCCTGTTTCTCAACATCTTAACACATAAGGATTATTAGATATTTCTTCTATTTGAACCTTGTTATATTTTTTCATAATATATTAATTAATAATTAATACTTTTCTTTATTATATTTAAATACAAAAAAAGTAGAGACTTTTTTTTATTCAACTCTACTTTTAGGGGGGCAGTTCATTATTTATAAGTATTTTATGATTTAATTTTTATTTTTCAACTAATTCTGCATTTAATTCTTCTACATCTTTTTTATTCAAAACTTTTAGATTTTCTAGTTTATCTTTAGCTCATTTAAATAATTTTCTTTCTTCTGATGCTTCTTTAGTAATTTGTTCTCTATAAGATTCCATTTCATCAAAATAATTTTTCAATTTTGTAACATTTTCAATAAAAATAGAAGTAGATAAAACTGGTTTACTAGCCATTTCTTCAGCTTTTTTATTACCTTCAATAGCTTTATCTGTAAGTTCTGAAGACATATTATCAATAGTTTTACCCATAACTTCCATTGCTTTCATAGAAGCATCAATTGCTTTTTGACTAGAAGTTTCAATTAAAGCAGTAGAAAGTAAAGTTTTAAAAATTGGTCTACTAGAACTCATTGCTAAAGATAATTTATTAGCTGAATCCAATCTCATATTTAATCTTTTTCTAGCCATATCAAGATTTCAAATCAATACAACTAAATTTCATTTAAAAAATTCTACATTTCTAATAAACATTTTTAATTTTTCTTTTTGTTTTTCATCAGTAGTTTCATCAAGTCTTTTTTGAAGTTCAACTAATTTATCTTCTATAAAATCTTTATAAGCTTCTATCTTTCCTAGATTTTTTTCTATTGTATCAAGAAATTTAATTTGTAAATCAATAGATTTATTAACTGAATCATATGTAGTATCAAATCAACTAAAAATAATTTCTATTTTCCCTTGAATTCATTTCATATCAAATTTTGCTTGATCTATTTTTTCATCAAGAGTTTGAACTAAATCTCAGATTAAAGGTATTTTTTTGAAAAATTTAGTTATTTTTCCATCATTATCAATTATCTCACTATAAACTCCTTGAACATTTGAATTCATTTGTCATAATTCTTCTGAAACATTCATTATTGGATCCTTATCAATAACTTGAGCAGTTTCTTTAATAATATTATCAATAGGAGCAGTGATTTTTTCTCATACTTCTCTAAAATCCTTACTTTCAGCAAAAGATTTTTCAATTTCAGCTTTATCTGTAGCTGATAATTCAACTTTTTCTTCTTTTTTAATAGTTTTTGTTTGTGTAACCATAGTTTTTATAAATTATTTTTAAAATACATATTTAGTCTATCATATTTTTATGATTTTACAAAAATTTTTATTTGCAAAAAATAACTATAAATAGTAAAATAAGATTAATTATAATTTTATAGAAATTTTATGACAAATAAAGAAAAAGAAACACAATGATTTGAAACTTTTTTTAATAGTCTAATTAATTCTCCAGAATATAAAGCAATGGTATGAGAATTTGATTCAGATAAAACTAAAGAACAATTAAATAAAGTAGATAAAACTATAAAAAAAGCTGGTGATATAATGTGAAATTTTAAAGATATTTTTGAAACTCCTGAAGTAATCCAAGCATGAAAAAATTATAAATGAACTTCTCAAGCTGAAACAAAATTTTCTAAATCTAATGATGAAGATGAAAATAAAATGAATTTTGAAGTAAAATATTTTAAAGATAAAAATCCAAAAACTTGGGGATTTGCTTGAATTGCTTGACTTGAAGATCTTAAACAAGAATTAAAAGAAAGTTTTGTGAATCCTTTAAAATTTAAATTTTTAGTTGATTCTTTAGAAAAAAGCCCTCTCTCAGTCTCTCCCCAAGGGAGAGAGGTAGAACAAAATAAAAATGAAATTTATTTAAAATTAAAACAAGCTTATGATAAATTAAAAGTTAATATTCCAACAGGGCTTTTAATGTATGGTCCTCCTTGAACAGGTAAAACTTTTATAAGTAAAAAATTGGCTCAAGAATTATGAGCATGATTTATTTCAAAATCTATGTGAGAACTTGGAAGTAGTTATATACATCAAACTACTCAAAATATAAAAGAACTTTTTGATTTTGCCAAAAAAGAATCTAAAAAATGACCTATAATTTTATTTTTAGATGAAATTGATTCTTTAGTTTCAGCTAGAACTGATAGAGTTGATGCAAATAAAGCAGAAGAAGTAAGTCAATTTTTGCAAGAATTTAATAAATTATATGAAGAAGCTCCAAATTTAATAGTTATAGCTGCAACAAATAGACCAGATCATCTTGATTCTGCTCTACTTAGAAGTGGAAGACTTGATAAAAAAATCTATGTTTGACTTCCAGATTTTGAAACAAGAAAAGCTCTATTTAAGGTATTTATAGAAAAATTTGATAGACCACATTCAAAATTAAATTACAATAAATTAGCAGAACTTACAGAATGATATGTAGCAGCTGATATAGAAAATATAGTTAAAGAAGCTTCAAGAGATGCTAGTCAATGAATTTTGGAACTAGTTAATTTAGTAGAAAATCAAAAATGAGATAAAATAGATTTTGAAAAAATAAATAAAGATTTAGAAAAACATGTTTTAACTCAAGAATTACTAGAACAAGCAATAAAAGATACAACTAATTCAGTAAAAATGATTGATATGTCAGTATATGAGAAATGGAAACAAAAAGTAAGCTAGAAGTCTAGCTTACTTTTTTATTGTCTTTTTAATATAAATTATTAAATTTTTATCAACAAATATTATATATTTATTATAATATATAGTAGATAATCTAATTATTTGAAAAAAGGTAAATAATAATACAATAGATCATAATAATGGCATTATTACTAATAATATCATTCAAGTAACAAATCAAAAGAAAAAATTTAATTGATTCTTAAATTTTATTTTATTAGAATTTCATTCTTTAACAACTCAAAAATCTTTAGTAAAATTATCTATTTTATTATTTATTCATAAAGAAATATATAGTTCAATTTTTCTTTTTTTCTTATTTGAAAGTATATAATTTTGAGAATTCAAAAAATTACTATTCTTTAAAATAGATTCTTGTTTTTTATTTTTTGAAAATGTTTTAATTTTTCTTTTCATATTTATCTACTTTTTACCAACTACTACTTCAAGAACTACTGTAACTTGAAGAAAAACTAGATGAATCTGAAGACCAAGAAGATCATCAAGAATAACTAGAATAAGAACTACTATTGGAACTTGAATAATAGTATTCTTTAGAAGAATTATATCTAGATCTTATTTCAGCAAATAAATAAGATTTTATAGAAATATAATACTTAGATTTTTTAGTAAAACCAAAAAGTTTTTCTAAATCATCTAAATATCTAACTACTATATTTTTATAGCTTTTTTGTGTAATTCAAGGAGAATAAGAAACTGATTTTATTTTTTGGGAAATAAAATTAATATTAGTTTCTATTTTTTTTAAAGTTTTAGTATAACTTAAAAGAGTATATTCCTTGTTTTCTAAGTCTAGCCTATTAAATTCATTAATTAATATTTTTTTCAGATTATTTAATCAATATCTTATATAATTTTCTCCTTTAGAATCTGAAGAAAACATGGAAAATAAATTACTTAATAATCAAAAAATTAGATCATTAGATTTATTTTCATAAATATCATCAAATTTTTTTAAAAATTCTAATGCTTTTTTAAAAGTATTTAAATTAATCCCAAGATTTTCTACTAAATCTAATTCATTTTCAATTCAGATAATTCAAGATATATTTTTATAAAAATTATCTAAATTATTATATTTTTCATTTATATTTTTAGATATTTTAAAAATATTTACTATAAAATCTTGATTATTAAAAATATTATATTTATTATCAAGTTCTAAAAAAGCTTGTTTATTTTTTAAGATAAAATCTAAACCTAAAATAATATTTAATTTTTTTATTAAAAAATCTATTTCTTTTTTTAAGCTAGAAAAATCATTAAAAAAATTACTTTTAAAAACATCAAAATTTTTAAATTCATAAGATTTTTTTAAATTTTTTTTAATTTTTTGCTGAAAAAAGTTTTTTAAAGATTTTTGTATAGTTCATTTTTCAAAAAAATCCTCTTCTATATTTATTAAATTATTTAAAATATTATTAAAAGAATCTTTCAAATCTTCAATATCTTCAAAAATAGAATTTATATTTTCTAAATAATCTTTTTCTTTTTTAGTTAATTCTAAAGAATTTAATTCTCTTTCTATTTTATTTTCAAAATTATTATCTAAAGATAATTTTATATTATATTTTGTTTGATAATCTAAATTAATATTATAGAAATTATAAAAATCATATAAATTCTTATTTATTTCAATAACATCATCTTTTGAAGAAAAATCAACTTCTATATTTTTTGACTTTATTTTAAAATCTACAGATTTTAAAATAAGTTTCAATTTTTTTATATTATTAATTAAAATCTTTTTTAAATTATTTATCCTAACAATCATTAAATCCTTAGTTGCTTGATATTCTTCTAAACTATCATTATCAATAATTTCATTAATTTCTCTTTTATATCAATCCAATAAATTAATATAATTATTTAATCAAGATATATATTTTTTCAATAAATCAGTATCTATAGAACTAGAATTTGTTGATTTACTAAATTCTAAAATTCTTTTATTGAATATATCAAAATCTTTTTCCAAAGTATTTATATCTTTTATTATTTCTTTTATTGTTCTCATTTTTTATATTTTATAAATCAATATTTTTAAACTTTTCTACTTTTTCTTTTATTTCTTCCTTTTGAGAGAATGCTTTTTGCATAGCTTGTAATTCTTTATTATTTTCTTCAAATGTATTTTTAGATTTATTATAATATCTTATCAAAGTAAAAATATTTTTATCTAAATCTCATAATTTCTCTTTAATTGCCTTTTCTATTATAGAATAACTTGAAAGCAATTTTTCTTTATCTTTTTCAAAAATTTTATTTTCATTTATTGTTAATATTTTAAACTTAACATCTTTATATAAGTTATTTAATCTAAAAACATAAAATTTTCTTAATCCTAAATATCATAAAATAATTCAAATAACTAATAATATATAATACAGATTTTTTCTTTTTGCACTTTGTGCTTTTTCAGCCTCTTTTTTTGCTATATAATTATGATACTGCTTGGCTAATTTTACTGCATCACATTTTCAAGAAACTCATACTTCCCTACATTTAGTTAAGATTTTATTATTTAAATTATCTAAATATTCTAAAACTCATTTTGTAAATTGTTTATTTTTAAAATTATAAATTATAGAATCTTGTATGCTTTTTAATTCTCTTGGAGTAATACTTTCTTTAAATTCATCTTTTATAAGACTTCTAATATCTCATCTACTTTTTATGTCAGATTTCATTGACAAAATTATGAGTAAATCTGAACTATAATTTTTACTTTTTTGAATACAAGAATCAAAATTTGGTTTCAAATAACAAGAATCTCATTTTCATAAAATTATAACATCAGTATTTAATCAAGTATTTTTATAAAATTTTTCTAATTTATTATTGATTTGCTCAATATTACTAGAATTAGAAATATCCCAAAAATTATTTTTTTCTCAGTAAAAATCAATTTGATTAGCTGAAGCTAAATTAAAGCTTGTTAATAATATTATAAATAATAATATATTGTATATTTTTTTCATTTTTTATTTTTTAAAAATTAATTTTAAATTATATAAAGTTATTAATATCACTAATAATAACCAAATTATCATCCAAACTGATTCTGGTAATATTCAAGAAAAAGCTTTTAAATCTGAGCTAGGTCAAACATTGAAATCTTCTATTATATAAATAATACTAGAAACTCATAAAAATTGCAAAATCAAAGCATTACATTTAGAATATTTTGCTAAAATAAATAATAATAAAGATAAAAATAAAAATAAAATTATAAAACTTGATATAAATCAATTAAACCAAAAAATAGCTACAAAAACTATTAATCAAGATAAAAAATATAAAATAGATTTTGCTAATTTTTCTTTTTTAAATCAAATATAAAGTAATATATTTCAAAAAATTGCAGATCATAAATATCCTCAAGCTACAACTAAATCTCTTATTCATCAAGCTGTAGTAGTAACTCAACTTCAATTGGAATTAACAACTAATCACTTTACACCTCAACCAGTAATTAAAGCAAAAAAAGCATGTCAAAATTCATGCAAAAAAGTTACTAGTAAGTTTATTGGATAAACTATATAGTTTCAATATGAGATATAATGTTTTAGCAAAATATAAACTACTACTAAAACTATTAATGTTAGGATTTTATTTTTCATTATTTTTAATTAAATATTCATGTTGAATTCAACTTTTATTTTCAGTTAATATCTTTAATTTTGTTTTCATTATTTATTTAATTATTATTTTAACAAATTAAAAAATATTTCTAGTTTTTGCTTATAATTTTTATAAGTTACTAAATTTAAATTATCTACTACTTTTAACCTTTTTTTCATTAATTCTATATGTCAATTATTTTCCATAGTATCTGGCAATTGTTCAAGTTCTTTCAAAGTATCTGATGTTTTAATTATATTTAAATACATTATATAAACTAAATAAAGAAAATATAACAAAATACCATAAAATTTATAATAAGTATTTGAATTTTCTCTTGTCAAAATAAAATCACCAGATTGTAAATTTTTAATAAATTCTTCTAATAATTCTACTCATTTTTTACTTTCAAATTCTTTTCTAATAGTATTTAATTCCCTAAAATCATAACTTGGATATTTTTTAAAAGCAAAGATTCAAGTTTTATAATAAATAGTATTATCTAAATCAATCAAATAATCTTTCTCTGATAATCAATCAAAACATTCAAAAATATTATTTAAAAATTGAACTGTTCTTTTTTTTGTAATATTATTTAATAAAAATTTATTATTTAAATAAATATCTAGCTTAAAAATTGGTAAAAAATATTCATCTTCTTTTAAACTTCTTATATAATATACATCTATTTGCCCCATATTATTATTAAAAACAAGAGAAATTTTTAAGTATTTTTCAGTAGTAATTTGTTTTTTATCAAAATTTATTCAATCAAAACTAATGGATTTTTCTATTTTTTTCAAAACTCCTCCTAAATTATTCTTTTCTTGTTCTACATCCAAAAATGGAGTATAAAATCTGTAAATTGTTGTTACATTATGCATTAATAATTACTTCTTAAGAAAATAAAAAATATTATTTTTATCTATCATAAATATTTTTTGATATTTTTTATATTTATTCTGAATTGTAGAAAAATACACTCAGACTATAAAAAGAAAAACAGGTAGAAAAATTATAATAGCAAATATATCTTCAAACTTTCAACTAAAAGATCTAAATACTAATATCAAAAATATTATAAAAAAAAGCCAAAATATTTTCCTAAAAAAATATTTAAAACTGTAATTTTTCTTAAATCATTCTAAATTATTAAGTTTTCAATATATTAATTTTCATCAATTCAAAGAAACTCAATTAGTTACAATTCAACTGTTAAGATTATTATAATCATCAAAAAGATAGTTTAATAAAAAAAATCTCTTTGTTTTTCAAAAAATATAATTCTGATTATTTCTAAAATTTTTATTATTTAAAATTTTTAATAATTTATTATTTTTTATATTATTATAAGTTTTTTCACTATTTTTAGTGTGTTCTTTTTCTATATAATCTATTATTTTATTATGTAAATATTTTTTAAAATTCATATTTATAAATTAAAATATTATTTTTTACTTTCTTCCCAAACATCAATTATTTTTCAATTTGTAGTTTCTACTTCAAATTTTTTTCTATCAAAACTTGTTGGAATTCAAGTTAAATTAGTTTCTTTCAAATTAAAATATCAATTTTGATATTTTTTTTCTTCATCTTTTTCATCTAGATTTCAGATAATAAAATCTAGTAAATACCATTTATTTTCATTTTTATTATAAACAGATTTAAAAAAAGTATCTAATTCTTCTTCAATTTTTTCCTTTTTATCTAAAGTATTTATATCTAATTTTATAGTTTTAAATTTATTATCATCTAAATCTTTTGCATTAATTACAATATTATTTTTCTCATTATAAATTAGATTTACTTCATCAGTAAAAAGTCTATATTTTTTTTCTGTTTTTATATTAATTATATCTATAAAAGGTTTTTCTCATCACATTAAACTTCATCTTTCTCAAACAGTAATTACAATATCATCATTTTCTAAAAATAATTCTGTATTATTAAATTGTTTATTTTTCAATGGGAAAATAGCTGAACCTCTATCTCCAAGTCCATCATTAAAATAACAATCTTCTCTTTGAAATTTGTATTTATATGGTCAAAAAGAATCTGAAGCAAATTCTATTTTAAACTCTCATTTCATTCCTAAAATAAATTTCTCTTTATTTACAGTTATATTTTCAACTGATTTTTTAATAATCTTTCACATATATTATTATTTATTAATTATAAATATTACTTTTTTAAAGTTTATCATATTTTCCTTATTTATCAAAAAAAATAGATAATAAAATTATTATCTATTTTTATATTTTCCTTACAGGAGCAATCTTTATATTCATTTTTTTTATTCATTTTCAACTAAAAGCTATTTCAGCTAATTCTCAATTTAAACTTGTAATTATTCAATTTCAAAATTTTGGATGAGATATTTTATCTCACATCTTAAATTGAGTTACATCATTGTTCTTTATTTTTCTTACTAATTTTTCTCAACTACTAATAGTTGAAGTTTGCACTTTTAATGGGTTAAATCTATTTTCAAAGAAACTTGAATTATTTAATTGAGAATCAGCCCAACTATATTCTTCAATCAAATCTTTTGGAATTTCACATAAAAATCTTGATTCAGGATTTCTTACATAATCTCAAAAATGAAATCTTTCTTTTGCTTTACATATATATAGTTCTTCTCTGGCTCTAGTCATTGCAACATACATAAGTCTTCTTTCCTCTTCAAGTGCAGAATTTTCTCAAACAGATCTAAAACTAGGAAAAATTCATTCTTCAAGTCATACTAAAAAAACTCTATTTTGTTCAAGTCATTTTGATGTATGAATAGTCATAAGTGTAACATAATCATTATCTTCTTCTTTTTTATCAGCATCAGTCAATAAAGCTACTTCTTCTAAAAATAAACTCAAAGATTCATTTGGAGTCATACCATTATATTCAGAAGCTATATTTATAAGTTCATCAATATTATCTTGCTTTGAATTTGCTTCATCTTTACTTAATCAATCAGTAATATAATCAATATACTTTATATCTTGTATAATAGCTTGAATTAATTCTCAAACTACAAGACTTTTTGATTTTTCTTTTAAATTTTTATAAAGCTCTAAAAATCATTTTAAAGCAGTTCTTGCTGCTGGTCTTAGTTCTTCAACTTCATCAATATTTTCAATTATATCAAAATAATTTAATCAAAAATTATTTCTATAATTATCCAAAACTTCAATTGATTTAGCTCAAATTTTTCTTGTAGGAGTATTTATTATTCTTTTAAGACTCACTATATCATCACTATTAAAAATAACTTTTAAATAAGCTAATATATCTTTTATTTCTTTTCTATCATAAAATTTTAATCATCATATAACTCTATATGGAATATTTGCTATCATCAAAGCTTCTTCTAATTGTCTAGACTGAGCATTTGTTCTATATAAAATAAGATTATCTGAATATTTTCATCATTTTTCTTTTATAATTTCAACAACTGTTTTTGCTTCCATTTTATCATCAATTGCATCAATAAAAGTTATTTTTGAACCATCATTTTTATCTGACCAAAGTTCTTTTTTTATTCAACTTGTATTTTTTGATATAACTGCATTTGCTCATGCAATAATATTTTTTGTTGATCTATAATTTTGTTCTAATTTTATTATTTCAGCTTCAGGATAGTCTTTTTTGAAATTTAATATATTTTGCATATTTGCTCATCTCCAAGAATAAATTGATTGAGCATCATCACCAACTACAGCTAAATTTCTATACTTTGAAGCTAAAAGTTTCACTATATTATATTGTGGAGCATTTGTATCTTGATATTCATCAATCATTAAATATTTATACTTTTCCTGGTAATATTCTAAAATCTGAGGAATATTTAATAAACTTAAAGTTTTTACTAAGATATCATCAAAATCCATTGCATTATTTTGAGATAATCTTTTTTCATAAATTGTATATACTTTAAAAACAACTTCTTTTATAGGTCAATCAATTTCTCTTTCATATGCTTTTGCATTTATTAAAGCATTTTTTGCATTACTTATAAAAAAAGCAATTTGTCTTGCTGGAAATTCTTTTTCATCAAGTTTTAAATCTTCTTTTATTATTCATTTTAAAACTGATAATTTATCAGACTCATCATAAATAACAAAATCTTTTTTAAGTAATAATCTTTCAGAAACATCATTATATAAAGGGTTATTTGGATTTAAAAATTCTTTTAAAAAATATATTCAAATAGAATGAAATGTTCAAATAAGAGGAAAATTTCTAGTAGAAAATAAATTTCTAGGAGTTTGTAATCATAAAGTTTTTGCAACTCTTTCTCTCATTTCAAGTGCTGCTTTATTGGTAAAAGTTACCATTAAAATAGAATTTGGATTTATGTTTTTATTTTTTATCATATTTTCCACTCTAGCAGTCAAAGTTGCAGTTTTTCAAGAACCTGCACCTGCTATAATCAATAAAGGTCATTCTATTTTATCTATTGCTTGTTGTTGTTTTGGGTTTGCTTGCATTATAATCTAATCAAATAATAATTAGCTAAATTTTATAGATTTTAAATATTTATCAAATAATAAAACTATTAAAATTAAAATAAATAAAAAATCATAAAAGATATATAAAAATTGCAAAAATAAATCATAAAAGATATGTTCAATTTTTATATTTTAAAATTATTATTACAAAATACCAAATGAAAAAAAATCAAAAAAATAATAAACTAAATTTTCAAACTATAAAAAATAAATTTAAATCTAATTTTCAATTTTTAAAATAAAAAAATCATTCAACAATAATAGGAAAAAATAAAAAGAATATTAATACAAAAATAAAATCCTTAGTTTTACATTTATTACATTTCATTAATAAATCCTGATATTCTTTATTATCAACAATTCAATTATTTTCTAATAAAATTTTATTAACTTTATTACAATATTTTTTATCACAATATTTATCTTCTCTTAAAAAAATCATTTAAATTAATTTAAAATACTAAAAGTTAATATAAATTATATTATTTTTCAATAAAAAAACTATTTTTTATTGAAAAAAACAAAAAATAATTTATTATATAATTAATAAATTATAATAATATACTATGAAACAATACCTAAAACTTCTTGAAGATATAATGGAAAATTGAATAGATAAACAAGATAGAACTTGAACTTGAGTTAGAGGGATTTTTGGTATGCAAGCTAAATATGATTTACAATATTGATTTCCACTTGTAACTACAAAAAAAACATTTCTAAGAATAATAATTGTTGAACTTATTTGGCTTATTAGATGAGAGACAAATATTAAATATCTAGTTGATAGAAATTGTCATATCTGGGATGAATGGCCTTTTCAAAACTGGTTAGATAATTCCTGAGAAGTTGATAAAAAAGATTATCCAATGTATAGTGAAGAATGGTATGAGCTTAAAAAAGAATTTGCTGAAAAAATTAAACAAAAAGAATCTCAGGATCCTTGGGTAAAAAAATGGTGAGAATTAGGTCCTGTTTATGGTCATCAATGGAGAAATTTTAACTCTCAAGATATAGACCAAATAAAAAATGCAATTGAACAAATAAAAAACAATCCTACAAATAGAAGAATAATAGTTTCAGCTTGGAATCCAGCTCAAATTGATAAAATGCTACTTCCACCTTGTCATGCTTTTTTCCAATTCAATGTTGATACTACAAATAATAAACTAAATCTTCAATTATACCAAAGAAGTGCTGATATGTTTTTGGGAGTACCTTTTAATATAGCTAGTTATTCTACTATGCTTATACTTTTTTCAAAAATAACTTGATTAAAACCTGGAACTTTTACTCATACTCTATGAGATGCTCATATATATTCAAATCATTTTGAACAAGTTAATGAACAATTAAGTAGAGAGCCATTTCCACTTCCAGAATTAAAACTAAAAAAAGATATAAAAACTCTTGAAGATATAGAAAATCTAGAATGGGAAGACTTTGAACTTGTTAAGTATCAAAGTCACTGAGTTTTAAAAGCTCCTGTTGCTGTTTAAAAAATAATAAAAATATTATGAAAAACTTTTCAATAATTCTAGCAGTTAATAAAAATAATTGAATCTGAAAAAATAATGATTTATGCTGGAGACTTTCAGCAGATTTAAAACATTTCAAAGAAGTTACTGAAACCACAAAAGATTTAGCAAAATACAATGCTGTTATAATGGGAAGAAAAACTTGGGATTCTATCCCTTCTAAGTTCAGACCACTTCCTAATAGAATCAACTGTATACTTTCTAAAAGCTTAAAATATGAGGATATAAATTCAAAAATAGATAATTTTGTTTTACATTTTAATAACTTTGATCACTGTCTTAAAGAATTATCTAGCAAAGAAAATGTAGAAAATATTTTCTTGATTTGATGAGGAAGTTTATATAATCAATTTATAAAACATAAAAAGCTAGAAAAAATTTATATTACAAAAGTTTTAAAAGAATTTGATTGTGATACTTTTTTTGACTGAATTCCTGATAATTTTGTTTTAGAAAATTATAGTGAAGATTTAGAAGAAAATTGAATAAAATTTAGATTTGAAACATATAAAAGAGTGAATTAATCTATTCTTATTTTTGATATAAAATATAAAATATAAAAATTAAATAAACACCTAACAATATATATCAATCCTTTTTTAAAAGCTTTTGCCTATAAGCTAAAAATAAAAATATTAAAGAAGAAATTATAATAAATACTAAAATATAATAATCAATATAAAAGATATTATTAAAATCTATTCATAAAAATATTCAAATTAAAATAGGTAAACCTAATCATATACAAATATTAAAAATATTTGATCAAATTGCATTTCAAAAACTAGAATCTATTCTTCAATTTCTAGCAGTTTTTATTCAAAGTAATAAATCAGGAGAAGATGTAACTATAGCCAGTAATATTAATGAAGTTACAAAATGAGATACTCAAAAATAATTACTTATAAATATAATAGATTGAACTGATAATTCAACTCAAAAATATAAAATAATAAAAGCTAATATTATTTTAAAAAAATTTATTTTTATATTTTTTGTATTTTTATAATGCTTTTTAACTCTATGTTTATGATCTAAAATATAATACTTATTTTCTTTATTTAAATAAATTAAATATAAAAAATAAGTAAATATCAAGAGAAGAGAAGTTAATAAATATAAATTATTATTTACTCAAAAAAACAATATTAATACAGAAATAATAAAAAATATAGTATCCCTTTTTATATCATTCTTTGAGAATTTTTTAATTTTATTTTTTTTATAAAAAACAATAGCAAAAAAAGAAATCATTAATATATTAAATATAGCTGATCCTCAAATTGTTCATATTCAAATTTCTAATCATTTTTTTCCTAAAATTATTATTGAAATAATAGCTGTAAAAAATTCAAGAAGAGATCATCAAATAGCATCAAAAGTAGCTCATTTTATTCAAGGAGATAATTTTAATTTATCTCACAAAATAGAAAATTCTTTTGATAAAATATCTGTAGCATAATATATTAATAATAAAACTAATACTAAACTTAAAATTGAATATATTAAATTTCCAGTCAATGTAGTTATTAATTCATCAATAAGCATTTTTATAAATTTTTTAATAATTTAAAATATTCATCTTTTGCAAATCAAGTTCTATAATTATTTTTAGAACAATCAATTATTTTATCATTTAAAACTGATTTTCAATCTATATTTCTAAATCAAATATATTTATAATTAAAATTATTTTTCTTATAAAATTCTATTCAATAAATTCTTGTTTCTTCAATTAATTTTTCTAGAATTTTTAATAATTCTAGAATTAATTGTTTTTGTTTAGGATTTTTTAAATAAATATATAAATTCAATAAATATTTTTTAGGAATACTTCTATCAAAACTAGTAAAAATAAGTAAATTTTTAGCAATATTTTTAGAATTTAGTTTTTTAAAATTTTCTAAAAAATTATTTTTCAAAATCTCTAAATTTTTATTTATTAAATTATTATCAAGTTCTTTTTTAATTAACTCATTAAAAATAATTCTATAATTTTCTTCTAAAATTAAAGAATTATAATATTTTAATTCTCTTCTTACAACTAAATAATTTTCTAAATATTCATCAGTTTCAATATTATCTATATTTAATTCTCTACCTGATTCTAAATCATTTTTTAAATCATACAAAAAACTTAATATAGTTTTACTATACTTTGTATTATCAGTTTTTAATTGTTTTTCATAATTAAAAAGAATCTTTTCTAATTTATTTTTTTCTTTTTGTTTTTCTACTTTTGAATATTTTCAAGCAATTAAAATTAAATCTTTTGCTATATTCAGTATTTCTTGTTTTTTCATAAAATAATTAACTATCTAATATTTTTTCTATTTTATCACAAAAATAAAAAAATAGCCAATTTCTTAGCTATTTTAAATAATAAAACTTCACATAATTTTAATTATGTTATTAATTTTTATTTTTTACTTAAATCTTCAAGCATTATACAACTATTAACTATATAATCCTTAAATCAATTCTTATGTAAAAATATTATAACTTCATCATCACTTGCTCAAGGCTGGCACCAGATTTTTTTATCTTTAATTTTTTCTAGATTAAATTGTAAATCTTTTAAAACTATACTAGGTCTCACAACAAAATTAATAACATCAAAATCAATATTATAACTTAAAAAATTTTCTAAGCTTTTATAAGCTTTTATTCATTCAATTTGCTCTTCTTTAGGATTTATAGGATAAACAGTATAACCTTTACTTACTAAATCATTCAAAATTTTATTTCAATATTTTTCTGGATTGTTTGAAGCTCAAACTAAAACTATTTTTTTCATCATAAATTCAATATATTATTAATATAATCTTTTATCTCTTTTTTTAAATCTCACTTATAAAAAATTTTAATATATTCTCTATTGTTTTTATTATCTTCATCTAAAATAGTAATAACTATAACATTATTCATTAAAAAACTTAAATCATCAATTTTATAATTATTTATTCATAATTTTTCTAAGAATTCAGATAAATTATTTTTTATTTTTTTAAAATCACTTTTTTCTTCTAAATAAATATTATTTCTTTCTAAATTAGATTTTCAAATAATTTCTTTTTTTAAAAAATTTATTAAAGAAATATTTTTAGGTGATAATTGATATTCAGATTTATTTTCTACTGTATTCATAATAATATTTGTTAAGTTTATAAAATTAGATATAATATTTTTATAAATTATATATTTTAAAATATATTTTACAAATGAAAATACCAAATACTTGAAGAAAAAAAGCACTTTTTATAATTGATGTTCAAAAATCATTTATTATAGAAAGAAATAAATATATTATTCCAAAAATAGAAAAAATAATTAAGAATATAGATTATGACTTAATAATAAATTCAATAACTTACAATAAAAAAAATACTCAATGGGATAAACAAATTTGATGGTTAGAAATGCAATGAATAAAAGAAGATATAATACCAGAATTGAAAGAATGATTACAAAATAAAAAACATATAAAAGTAGAAAAATTAACAAGAAGTATTTTTAAGGCTGATACAAATATACTAGATATCTTAAAAAAAGAAAATATAAAAGAAGTACATATTGTATGATATGAAACAAATGATTGTGTTATGGCTAGTTGTTTTGAATCTATTGATTTATGATTTTATACTTTTGTTATAGAAGAAGCATCTGAAACCAGAACAACAGCTTCAAATCACACAAAAGCAATTGATATTTTAAATTATTTAAACCTTACAAATAATTCAAATTTTGTATGATATGATAAAATTAAATATTTTAATTTATAATGAAATATAAACTAAATACCCAATAAATACTAGATAAAAAAATCATAAAATATAAGAATAGTTTTTATTTAATTTTCTAATACTTAAAACTAAATAAAAAGCTACAACACTAAAAATTAAAAATCAAAATATAGGAATTTGTTCAGAAAAATTTACTTTTGGATTAAGTCACATTATTCAAATTCAAATCATTATTGGTACTCAAAGTCCTATACAAATATCAAAAATATTACTTCAAACTGCATTACTCATACTTGCATCTATATCTCATTTTTTAGAAGCTTTTACTGACAATAAAGTATCAGGAATAGATGTAATAGCAGCTAATAAAAACAATGACATTACAAGAGTAGAAATTCCTAAACTTTCTCAAATAAATTCAGCACTTCTTACTGAAAGTTCTACTCATAGATAAATTAAAATAAGACTATAAAAAATAGAGAAAAAATTGATCTTTTTATTTTTTACTTCATTGTAATTATTTTCTACTTCTAAAGTATTTTCTTTTTTATGTTTTTTTGAAGTAAAATATAAAACTGAAATATAAAAACTATAAAGTATAAACAAAGCAACTCACATCAAAAATAACTCATTATAGTAAATTCAAGCAAGAAAAACTATAATTGAAATTATATAAAAAATACTATCTCTTTTAATTCAAGATTTTGATATTTTTATAATTCAAGAACTTTTATGAAATAAAAGTGCAAAAAAAGGAATAACCAAAATATTAAAAATAGCTGATCATGAAATAGTTCAAATTCAAACTTCAAGTCATTTTCCTTTTAGTAAAATAAGTCAAATTAAAGCAGTTAAAAATTCAGGTAAAGAGCTTGAAATAGCATCAAAAGTTGCTCATCTTACTGATGAAGGAATTTTTATTTTCTTTCAAATCATAGATAATTGCTCTTCTAGTTTTCAAGTAGCAAAATTAAGTAAAAACATTACTCAAATCAAAGTAATACTTACTCAAATCCAATTATGAGTAAGTAAAAGTATTATATTATTTAACATATTTATATTTTAAATCTTTTAAATTTCTTATTTCATAAAGTATCACAAACAAAATTCCAAAAATCATCACTATGATTCATATGTTTTAAATGAGCAAGCTCATGAACTATTAGATAATCTTGTTTTTCAGCCTCTAAAAATACAATTTTATAAGAAAAATTCAAGTTTTTCTTACTACTACAACTTCCCCATTTAGTTTTTAAAGATTTTATAGCAATCCTATTATAACTAACTCCCATTTTTTCTGCCCAAGATTCACTTTTCTCCTCACATAATTTTCTAGCCTCTTCTTTATATTTTAAATAATGTGCTCTTGAATAATTTTGTAAATCAGGATTCTTTATTTGTCATTCTGAATTTTTTTTAGAATCTATCTTTATATGTTTTAAAATCCAATCAGTTTTAGACTTCAAAAAATCCAAAGCCCTTTTTTCAATACTTTCTTTTGACTGAAAAAATCAAGGTTTTGGTATAGTTAAAATAAGCTCTTCATTTTGAATAGATATTCTAATATTTTTTGCTCTTTTAGAATATCTTTTTTGGTAAGGGATTTTTTGGGAATTTAATATGATTTGTGGCATTATTTTTTCAGTAACAATATAATTAATCCAATAATTTTTTCTTTATCTTTTGGATTTGACTCAGCTGTCATAAGTGCAAGCACTGTTAAAGCCTCTGGAGTAATTTTTTCTTTAAATTCAAAACCTACTCTTTGTAAAAACCAGATAAAACTAAAAGCTCAAGTTCTTTTATTTCAGTCATTAAAAGGATGATTTTTTACTATAAAATATAGCAAGTGTGCAGCTTTTTCTTCAATTGTAGGATACACATCTTCTCAAGCAAAACTTTGAAAAATATTTCACAAAATTCATTTTAAAGAATCTTTACTTTTTTCTTGTGCAAAAAGTTCTGTTGCTTGTCATTTTTTGACTAATTCTTGTTTAAATTCTTCTACATCTTTGTATAAATCTTCTGAATTTATTTGCAAATCTTCTTTTGTAAAACCACTTGTTGGCAATTTATCTTCATCATAAGTTTCCAGATTAAACCAAGTATTTGCAAAAGCTTTAACTAATTCTAAAACATCTTTACTTTTTATAATTTCACTATTTTCTGGCAAGATTTTTTTTACATCTTCAATAGCTTGTATAAATTTATCATAATTTTGTGCAATTCTATTTCTATTTATAGTAAAACCTTTTGTAATATGTTCTTTTAGTGTTTTTGTTGCCCATTTTCTAAATTCTATTGCTTTTGCAGAATTAGTTCTATAACCAACTGCTAAAATAATATCAAGATTATAAAATTTAACTGGTTTATCTGAATTTGCAATGTGCATTTTTTGCACATTGCTTTTTTCATCAACCTCAGAATCTTTAAAAATTTTATTAATATGTTTTGTAATAACAGTTCTATCAATACCAAAAATTTCAGCAATCTGTTTTTGATTAGCCCAGATAGTTTCATTTTTACTATCTTCCTTCAAGATAATTTCTCAATTTTTACCTTGATAGATTAATAATTCTTTATTTGTCATAATTTTATTTTTATTACTTATATAAATTTATATTTTTTTGTAAGAGTTATCAATTTTTTATATATAAAAATATATTCTTTAATAACATAAAAATACTTGTAATTCAGTATTTCATAAAGAGTAATATTCATAAAGGAATTATAATATTCATAATCTCATGTCTATTAAATTCAACAATATTTACAAAAAGAGAAAAAGTAAGAAATCAGTAAAAAAAAATTATATAAGTAATAATAAAAAATCTTCAGAAAATACTTTTATTTAAATGTTTATCTGTAAAAATAGGTTTAGCAAGTTTATTGAAAAATAATTTTTCTAAGAAAATCTTTTTTCTTTCTATTGTTTTTTTATTATTTTTATTTAATGATAAATTCAATTTTTTATCTTTTATTATAACTTTTTTGCTAAACTCATAAACTTGAGTATTAAATTTTAGGTCATAAAATGTAATTCATTCATTTTTTAATCTAAAAAACTGAGTTATTAAAAAAAATATTGATATAATTGGTAATCAAAATAGTAAATTAACAAGGTAAGTTCTTTTAAAACACTGTTTAACTGTTAATCATTTAGTAGGATTATTTGTGTTAATAATTTTCAATCAAAATAATACTTTTCAAATAGTATTTCAAAAAAGTAGTAATAGAAAAAATTCATAAAACATCCATAACAAAATAATTAAAAATCATATATTATACCAATTTAAGTAATCCATAGTTAGTGGATCTACAAAGAATCAAATTAGTAATCAAAAAATTAATCAAAATAAAAATAAATCAAAATTTCTAGCTAAAAATCTTTTCCATGGATTTTTTTTTAAAATATATTCTTTTTTAATCATTTTAATTAGTTTAATATTAATATATAAAATTATAAATCATTTAAATCTATTTCACTCCATTTTATATACATATCTTCCTCTCTTTTTTTCATACAATCATGTAAGCTTACTTTATTTTTATATAAAAACAAATTATTTTTATCAAAATACTCATAATATATATTTATATTCTTTTTTAGAAAAGAATACCAATTTTTATCTTTACATAAATAACTTATAATATTATTTCTATTATTATCATATATATTTTTATTTGCTTCTTTTTTTATTTCTAATTCTTTCTTAGTATTATTAAATAAAACTATAAAAGTTATTTTTTTTCATGGTCATGCTATAACTTTTTTTAATATTAATTTATTATCTAATTTAAAAGGTAAATTTTTATTAATTTCTTTTGCTACATTATTTAAATAAATTCACCATTCTTTAGAATTAGATGGAAAATTATTTTTTCAAATAATATATGCAATATAAATTGTGAAAATTATTAACATTAAGAATAACACTGAAAGTACTATTTTTTTCATATTATATTTAATTATATATTTTAATTTTTTTTATAATTTATATATAAAATTGTAATTGAAATTTTTTAAAAGTAAATTTTAATTTTTTTAGTTAAAATAATTTACAATAAACCTCTGGATATTCTTTTTTAAACCATTCTATAAATTTTTTTGAATTAAATCAAAATTCATACCTTTTTTCTATAATATCTCTATCAGATAAATTAGTATATTTTGATATTTCTTTTTGTATAATATTAATTTTTTGTTCTAAACTTTGATTATAACATATTGTTCTATAATTATTTAAATTTTTATTTTTAGATTGTGGAGATTTATTACAATTATTTGGAAAATCTCAAAGAATAACAAAAATTAATAAATATAAATGTTTTAATGTTTGAAAACTTAATTCTTCCATTTTTTTTGAAGTTTTTATTTTTTCTTCATATCTAGATAATAATTTTTCTAATTCTTCAATATGAATATTATCAGAAAAAATGTTTTTTTCTATACTCTTTTTTAAATATAAAAATAGTTCTTCATTTATTTTCTTCCAATTATTAAATGATATAATCTGTCAAGCAAATCAATGATATTTTTTCTTAGTTAAAACAGTAGATAAAAAATCTTCTATTTCTGATGTTATATTAATAAAATCTTTTTGCATAATTTTATACTAAAAAACTAAACTCAACTTCCTGGCAGCTAGTTTTAACTAGCTGAATTCAACACCTCCTCCCAAAACTCCAAACTATTTATCTTCTCCCAACTATCTTTCACTAATTCCTTAAACTCCTCATAATCTCAAGATTCAATAGAAACTGGAACATATTTGTATTCTCAGTTTTTTCATTCTACAAAATCTAGGGCTAATTCAGTGATATTGTATTTTGAACTAAACTCTGGATCATTTTCTGCTAAAAGTTTATAAAAAAGCAATTGCCTATAATACTTCCCTTCCTCAAAACTTTCTTTTTTGTTTCAATATCTATCTACTCATTTTATTTTTCATTCTGTCTTAATACTTCAAGTCTTATAATCAACAACAGCAACATCTTCTACAAATAATGCAGATTGACCAACAGGGTGAACACCTAGGTTCCCCCCTACATTATCTTCTGTAGAGGCAGACCTATGTGTCTGTCCTGAATTTAAACTATCCCCTATCTTCTCAACCTTATCAACCTTACCAGTTATCCTAACTCACTCAAAAACAACATCTCTTGGTCTAAAATTGTACTCTACAGCTAGTGGGACTCTAGGATTTTTAGAGAAAATTTCATAATATCAAGTAAGTCATTCTATTCATTTTTTAGTTAATCTATCTCTTTCTTCTGCTGTCAAAACTTGATATTTTAAAAGCTCAAGAAATTTTTCTGTCATTTCTCAAAGTGTAACCTTTTCTCATCTTATTTTAGCATTTGTAGCAAGTTCTAAAACTTTATGATAAACATTACCAAAAATAGTAAATTCATTACCAGTAAAAGGATATTTAAACACAACATTTCTTAAAAATTGTTTTGGGTCTTCTAAAAATGTATTTAAATCAGTAGGACTTAATTTATAATTTTCTAAAAATTCTTGAATATAATTTATTTCTTCTTTAGTAGTCTTAACTAAACTATCATGATTTCACAATAATTCATTTTTTAGTGTTTCAATTAATAAGTCCCCTTTCTCCCTTGGAGGGAAAGGGTTAGGGATAGGGGGAATTCATATTTCAAGTATAAATGGACTATCTATATAAGGTTTATTATCTTTACCTGCTGGTCTAGTAAAAATAAGCTCTTTTTTTGCTCTAGTCATAGCTACAAAAAATAGTCTTCTATCTTCTTGCAGCTGAGTTTCTTTTTCTATAGATTTTATTTCTTTTTCATCTAATCATGCAAATTGTAATCAATTTCATGCAATTCAAAGAGGTAGTTTTAGTTTATCTATAACTCTTTTTGATTCCCAATTTCCACCATAAACTCCTGGAATATAAACATAATCATATTCCAGTCATTTTGATGCATGGGCAGTAAGTATTTCTATATTTGAATTAGTTTTTTTAAGAATTTGTCTAGAAATTCAGATATTATATTTATTGTGTAATTCAAATTTATTTAATAATTCTTTCAAACTTAAATCAGGATTTTTTTCATTAAATTCTTTAATTTTATTAAAAAGAGTAAAAACATCTTCCAAATCAGAAAAACTTCAATTAGTTTCTATATATTCTACTAATCAAATTTTATCTAAGATTTTTTGAAATAATCTAGAAATTCAATACAAACCAAGCTCAGAGTTTAATTCTAAAATTAAATCTCTAAATTCTATGATTTTTTTATAATCTTTATATTTTTCTTCAAGTTCTAATTCAAATAGGGCTTGTTTTTCAGAAATCCTCCTCTCAGTCTCCCCCAATGGGGGAGAAGAAACTTCATTTTGTTCTACTCCTTTCTCCCTTAGGGGGAAAGGTTGGGATAGGGGGATTTTATCAATATCCTTAATCAACTCCCACAAACTCAATAAAAATCCATTTCTAAAATAATTTTTCTTATATAATTCTTTGGATAAAGTAATCACATCAATATTTTCTACATCTACAATATCAGTCCTTAAAATATCTATTAATTTTTCATCATCAAAACTTGGATTTTCAATTAATCTCAAAAAATCCAAAATAAAATTTACAAATTTATTTTTTAAAATATTTGTTTTTAATTTACTTTCAACTTCAACTCACTGTAATTGCATAAATTTAGTCCATTCTTCTACTTCCTTATTACTTCTACAAATTATTGCAAAAGTTTCAAGGTGAACACATAGGTTCACCCCTACACTATTTTCTGTAGGGGCTTCCTCCAGTGTCTGCTCTGATTTCTTCTTTATATCCTCCAAAACAAACAATTTCTCCAAAATCTCATCTTGCAAAATATAATATTTATTTTCTATATCTAAATCTTTTAAACTTGGATTTGAAGCAATTAATTCTTTTTTTAAATCTGATAATTTATTTACCAATCTTTGAGAATTATTTTCTATTAGATTAGTTGATAAATCCAAAATAGATTGAACAGATCTATAATTGTTTTTTAAAACAATAAATTTTGTATCTGGATAAGTATTCACAAAATCAAGCATATTCTCAATATTTGCCCCTTGAAACCTATAAATTGACTGATCATCATCTCAAACTACCATAATATTTTTAGTTTCTCAGACACTTAAAATCAAATCAATTAATTTATTTTGAGAATTATTAGTATCTTGATACTCATCAAGCATTATATATTGATGTTTTTCAGCTAAATCATATCTTAAATCTTCATCATTTTCCAAAGCTTCCACTGTAAAATTTATCATATCAGAAAAATCATATAAAGCATTTTTTTTAAAATAATCTTGATATTCTTTATAAATCAAATTTAGTTCAATCAATTTTCAAATATGTTTTTTATAAATTTCACTATCTTTTTTAGTTCTTTTTTCTAAATCTCTAATTCTTTTATTATTTTTTAAATCCTCTAATTTTTGATCATAGTGCAATCTTAATTCTGCAATTATTTTTTCAAATTTTTTAGGACTTACTCATTCTCACTTTAATTTTCAAATTCTGTCTTTTATATCTCTTAGATACATATATCTATCAAAAGCATTGAATAAATATTCAATATTATTATTTTTAATATGTTTATCTATTATATAAGTCAAAACTTGCAAAGTTTCTATATCATCAATAGTTGAACTAGCCTTAAATTCAGCAAATTTCTCTGGATAACTAGTTATAATATCTTGTGCAAAAGAGTGAAAAGTAGCCACTTTTACTTTATATGCATCACTTCAAATAAATTTTGCTAATCTTTTTTTAATAGCAATTACTCAAGCTTCTGTAAAAGTAGTAATTAAAATATTTTCTGGATTCACTCCAGCCTTCAAAATAATATTAGCAGTTCTCATTCAAATAATCTGGGTCTTCCCTGTTCCAGGTCCAGCTACAACCATAACTGGTCAATTTATTTGCTCTACAACTTGCTTTTGAGCTTCATTTAAATTATTAAATTCATCTTTATAAAATCAGATTTGCATATTTTAAAATATTATTTATAATAAATAAACTACATTATAGTTATATTCTATATTTTTATATTAAAAAGTAAATAAATATTTATGTGAAAGACTTATCTTGATTCAACAGATTGATTAAAAGAAATATACATTGAAGAAGAAATATTAAATTGAAAAACCATAAAATCAATGTATGAAATAAAAGATAAAACAGATTGAATTATAGTTATTAATAATCAATTAGAAAAATTATTTAATGATATATATGAATCTTTTGATTATAAAAATCCTTTGGAAAATAAACCTATAAAAAATAAACTAATTTCCAAAAAAAATGAAATTTATACAAATTTTAATTTTTTTTGTGAATACTTAATTCAAAAAATAAAAAATGCAAAAACTAAAAAAGAAATTATTAAAATTCCTAAAATAATATCAAATTTATATGATTATAAATGAAAAGCTTGATGATATGTATTTAAACAAAAAATGATTATAGAGAAAAGAGCTGAAGTTATGCAACAATATAAACTAAAATTAAAAGAATTAAAAAATAAGAAGTAGAAAAACTCTACTTCTTATTTTATAGTTAAATTATTTGTCAATCTATATTCATAATTACCATTTCATAATTTCCATTTAAAAAGATATAATCAATTTAAATTATAATTAAAAATATTATCAATATCTTTTTCTATATTTTCATCATTTACTGGATAATAACTTATATTTGTTATTCTTTTTAATTCTCATTTCTTATTATAGAATTTATAATCATCAACAACATAATAATTTAAATATTTCTTAAAATCATTAATAGTTAGTTTATATTTAGGTCAAATTCAATGTTTTATTCTAAAAATAAAAGGTTTTAATAATAAATATCAACTATTTATATATTTAGGTGCAAGTTTATATAAATTATTAAAAATAATATGCTTTCTAGTATCTAAAGATGCATTTTTTATATTATCTGGAATATCTTTATAATCATATCTATTTGCATAAAACAAATCTCTAGGTAATCCAAAATATTTATATTCCTCTATGTTTTTTGTTTTACTTAATCATATAGGATCATCAAAAGTTGGATCATAATATCTATCTCCTATTCTTAACCAAGCATGTCAGATGTTTGGAAAATCAGGAGCATCAATTACATATCATCAAATATCTTCAACATTATTAATTCATGAAAACAATAACATATAAGTCATTAATTTTACATATCCACTACAAACTCAATTTTTATTTTTATATGTTTCAAGTCAAGAAAAAATCCTATAATCAGTTAATGTATATCAAGAAGTATAATCTATATTTTTTAATATCCATCAATAAATAACTTTTATTTTTTCTTTATCATTTAAACCTTTAGTTATTTTCTTAGTTAGATGTTTAATATTTATTAAATCAACTAAATAATTTTTATTTAAATATCTATAATCATCTGATAAAATATTTAAAAATAATCATTTATTTCAAATATCATTTAAAAAATCTTTATTTATTAATTTATTTTTTTTATAATTTAAAACAAAATTAAACTTATTGTTTTTATCAATATACAACAAAGTATTTTTATTAAATCATAATGTTTTTAAAGTAGATAAATAAAATCAATAATTATCATTTATACTAGAAAAAGAATTAAAATTATAAGAATAATAATATCAATCATTTCATAATAAAAATTTTTTATTATCTGAAAAAAATCATTTTAATACAGTATTTCAAAGACTATATGGAATTTTATTTTCTATATTATAATTTTCAACAAAACCATATCATAAATTTTTAGAATAAATAACAATTCAAGATTTATTCTTAAATTGATCATAATTTCAAGAATTTAGCTTATAATAACTTGTAAAATTAATTTTTTTTATTCATCAATCTATAACATATTCATTTTTTTCATTTAAATAAAAAAACTTTTTATTATAACTCATCAATTTTTTAATATAAGATGCAACAATAAAATTATTTTTATTATTCAACATCTTTTCAACTATAGATTTTTCTATATTCTTTTGATTAGTTAAATTAACTTTATAAATATCATCAAATTTTGTATAAAGACTATTATCTACTATAATTTTATTTTCAAATTTAGTTTTATAAATATTATTAGTTAATATCTTTTTTATCTTATTAATTTTATTTTTATTTAAAAAAGAAAGTCTATTAATAACCATGGTAAGATTAGGACTTAATTTTTTGTTTTTTTGAATATACTCTATTTTATTTTCAAGTGATTCTAAAAAAGCTAATTCTTTTTGTTTTGTATATTTTAAATCTAATTTTGATATAAAATTAGTATAAATAATATCTATTTGTTTTTCTGTATAATATTTTCCTGCACTAACAAAATTTATAGAAAAAACAAAAAAAGAAATAAATAACAAGATTTTTAATATATTTTTCTTCATAAAAGTGAAATATTAATAAAATATAAAAAAGCATTAAATGCTTTTTTATCTAAGGTTTATTGCTCTATCTAATATTTTATCTATTGAATTAATAGATTTTTTATCTTCAATTTTTATTGTTGGCTCTATTCAAGTTCAATCAATTCAAGTTTGAGTTTTTCAAGTAAACCATTTTGCAATAGTATATTTTAAACTAGATCAATCAGAATATTCTTTTATTGTTTGAACTGATCATTTTCAATATGTCTTTTCTCAAATCAAAGTAGTATTTGGATAATAATCTTTTATTCATCAAATCATAATTTCAGATGCTGAAGCTGATCAAGAATTTTGTAAAATTACTATTTTATATTTTGAAAAATCTATTAAATCATATCATTTAGAATAATAAACTTTTTGTGATTTTGGATATTTTACAACTGCAACTGGTTCTCATTGCTTTACAAAATATGATAACACATCTGTAACTTGTCATAAATATCCACCTGGATTATTTCTTAAATCAATTATTACTTTATTAACTCAACTTTGTTTTTTTAAATCAGTTAAAGCTTCTTTAAAATCAGCAGCAATTGTAGGTCAAAAAATCTTTAATTTTATATAATAAGTATGATAATTAAGTTTTTTATATTCTATATCCTTAATAATTATTTTTCATCTAGTAACTGTAACATCAAAAATTTTATTTCATCTTTTTATAGTTAATACAACTTTTGTTCATTTTTTTCATTTTACCCAAGAAACAACTTCAGCTAAACTATTACTTGGCTTAATTTCTTTTCAATCTACTTTTAACACTATATCTCATCACTTTAATCATGCTTTTTCAGCTGGAGATCATGAAATAGGTGAAATTATTTTAAAAACTCCTGGTTGTTCCATATCAACATATGCTCAAATTCATTCATATTCTCAATTAAGAGAAGCATTAAAATTCTTATTATCTACAGGAGGAAAATACACAGTAAATTTATCTCAAACAGATTTTACTAATCATTTTGTAGCTCAATTTAATAAATCAATATTATTAAGTTTATCATGATTATAATAACTTGTTTTTAAGGTTTTATATACATTTTCAAATATTTTTTCTTTTCTTAATAAATTATAATCTTTATTATTTAAAAAATCTATTTTATATACTTTATCTTTTAATAATCAATCCATTATCAAAAAGTCTTTTGCCTGAACATATTCATTTTTAAATTTATTTAAATCAAAATTATCAGATAATTCTAAACCTAAATTTTTTTGTGCATATTTATAAAACAAATATTTATTAAATTTCATATCTGGATGAAAATATATTTTATCATTATTTATTAAATTTAAATATACAAGTTTTTGTAATGAATCATATAATTTTGAATTTTTATCTACTCATAAAATATTTAATTTTATATATTTATAAGATACAGGTAATTTTCAGCTAATAAATTTAGTAAAATAATTCATTACATCTGCTCTATCTACATAACTATTTAATTTTTGATATTCTACTTTTGAAACTATTTTTATATTAACAGCATTTGCTGTATTTCATAAAACAAAAATATTAATAAAAATTAAAAAAGGTACAACAAATCTCTTCATATATTTTTTATAAATTAAAAAATTAAATTTAATTTATAATAGTAAAAAAAACAAAAAAAGAAAATATATTATAATAATAAATTTTCTTTTTTTGTTTTTTATGTTATAACTTATTTATTATTAAGAATATGAGTACTTCATCATTGTCATACAATCAAATCCATTCAACCAAATGGATATAATATTCATAAAAACATAAGAAATAATCACAACAATATAATTATAAAATATGTTCATCAAGTTCAAAGATATTTTTCTGCCCATATAAATCTTCAAGTCCATCAAATAACTCTTTTTCTATATCTTATAGAATAAAATCAAACAACAAAAAGAATAATTCCATAAAAAATTTTTAATATAAAATCTAACATTTTTCCATATTTATAAATAAAATTTATTTAGCTTCTTTCCAATTATTTCAAATATTATTATCTACAATTAGCTTTATAGGTTTATTTTTTAAAATATTTTCCATTATATCAGAAACTCACTCTTTTAATTTTTCTTCTTCTCAAGGAAAGACATCAAAAACTAATTCATCATGTACTTGCATAATAAGCTTTGATTTTAAATCAGAATTATTTAAAAAATCAAAAACTTTATTCATTGAAATTTTTATAATATCAGCTGAAGTTCATTGAATTGGCATATTTATAGCTTCTCTTTCAGCTGCCTTTTTTATTATTTTATTTGAATCATTTATTCATTTTATAAATCTTTTCCTTCAAAAAATAGTTTCAACATATCAATTTTTTTCACAAAATTCTATAGTTTCTTCTAAATATTTTTTAACTCAAGGATAGTGTATAAAAAACTTTTTTATATAATCATTTGCTTGAGCTACAGAAATATTAATCATTTTTGATAATCAAAATCAAGAAATTCAATAGATTACTCAAAAATTTACAGCTTTTGCAACTTTTCTATCAGTTGTTCATATCAATTCAGCAGTTTTTTTATGAATATCAAATCACTCTTTAAAAAAATTAATTAAATTCTCATCTTCACTCATAATAGCCAATAATCTAATCTCAACTTGTGAATAATCAAAAGACATAATTTTTCAATTTTTAAATCTAGAAATAAAAGCAGATCTTATTTCTGAAGCTATTCAATCTCAAGATGGAATATTTTGTAAATTTGGATTTGTACTTGATAATCTTCATGTAGTAGTTACTGCTTGATTGTAACTTGTATGAAGAAAATCTTTATCATCTAATAATTCCAATAATCAATTTATATAAGTTGAATTCAATTTTGAAAAATGTCTATAATCAATAATTTTTTGTGCAATTGCATATTCTTTTGCTAAAGACTCCAATACTTCTGAATTTACTGAATATCATGTTTTTGTTTTTTTTCATCTAGGTAATCATAATTTTTCAAATAAGATATATCATACTTGTTTAGGTGAACTTATATTAAATTCTTCATCTACTTCTTTATAAATTGAATTTGAAAGCCTTATTATTTCATTTTCAAAGATAATTCATAATTCTTTTAATCTATCTCTATAAATCTTAACTCAAGTTATTTCAATATTCTCTAATACTTTTATTAATGGAATTTCTATTTCTTTTAAAACTTTATCATCAATAACTTTATTTTCTTTTTGTTGTAAAAATAATTTATTTGTTATATAAACATCTTCAGCAGAATATTTTGATGCTTTTTCTAAATCAACCTCTCAAAAATCTGATAATTTTTGTTGTTTAACTAAACTATCAAAACTTTTCTTTTCATAATTAAATTTTCTTTCAGCTATTTTGTCCAAAGACAATCACCTATCTCAAGGATTCTGTATATATTCTCAAAGTAAAGTATCATATATTTGTGCAGACATTTTCTATTAACTTAATATTATTAAAATAAAGTATAATTTTATTTTAAAATGAGTCAAAATTTATTAATTTTAAGTTTTATTATCAAATAAGCTTCATTTTTTATCATTATTTGATTTTCAAAATTTTTTTGTTGAGTATGGATTATCTTCTTGAGAATTTATATTCAAAATTAATTTAACTTTAAATAAAATTAACTGAAAATATTGTAAAACTCTAATTTCTTCAATACCTAAAATATCTAAAATTTCTTCTATAGAAAATTCATCTACATAATATAAACTAATAATTTGTTGTACTTCAGTTGGCTCAGATTCTATTATTTTAAAAATTAAATCTGAAATTTAATCTTTTCAAAGTTTATTTTCAAATATATAATTTTTAATTTTTATTTTACTATCTTCTATTTCTTTTAATAAATCACTTTTAATCATAAAATATAATTATAAATTTATTTATATAAATATACTTTAAAAAGAAAAAAAAGAAAGAATTTAATTCTTTCTTTTTACTATAGAACTTTACTATCTAATCTTTCATATTCAAAAATTTCATTTTTTTCAAAAAATCTTTCAAGTTCTTCTTTTGCAGTTTCTTCAGAATCTGAAGCATGCATAATATTTCCATCAATTGATAAAGCATAATCACCTCTTATTGTACCTGGTTGAGCTTCAACTGGATTAGTTGCACCAGACATAGTTCTAACAGTTTTTACAACATTTGCTCAACTAATTGCCATAGCAACAATTGGAGAAGATTTCATATACTCAACTAAAGAAGGGAAAAAAGGTTTATCTGCTAAAAATCCATAATGTTCAGTTATCAAAGAATCATCTAATCTAAGCATTTTCATGCCTCTAATAGTAAGACCTTTTTTTTCAAATCTTGAAATAACTTCCCCCATAAGATTTCTTTGTACACAATCAGGTTTTAATAATACTAATGTAGTTTCCATATTATTTTTTTAATTATAAATATAAATCTCCTGAATTATATTTATTTTTTTTATATTGCAAGAAAAAAAGCTAGTTTTAACTAGCTTCTATCAAACATATCCATATCAAATTCACTTTCTTTTTACATCATAATACATCTTTCTAATAGTATTAACATCAACTCATATACATCACCAAGTTCACATTCATTTAAATCTTCAATTTATCCTATATTGAGCAACTCAATGAAAATATCTACCACCTGTAGCTATAGATAAGTCTGATTGTAAAGATGCTGATTTAACTGTTTTTGAATGTCAAGAATTACTAGCATCTCAATTAATTGATTTTGCTATTTTTGATAAATTAGGCTTAAATCTATGAATTTTTCATTCTATTGTTTTTCTATCTCATGGAACATATCATCATCTAGTAACTCATCATTTTCATAATAAAACTGGAACTATAATCTTCCTTCAATTAATAGTATATAACATTTCTTTTTTTGAAGCATCAACTAATGCTATAGGAGTTCTTTTTGTTAAAATTTCATTATGTTTTAATTTTGATGCAAATTCAAGTGCAATTTTTTTATAATTTTCAGGTAATTTCAATCCATCAATAAAACTTCTATTTCTTTCTGATAAATTTTTATATTCTAATCTACTTTTATTATGATATTTCTCTTTATACTTTTTATGTTTAATTACCTCAGTATTTATATGTTTTCTTTTATTATTTTTTTCTAGTTTATTACTTTCATTAAAATTAATAAATTCTCATAATTTATCACCATTTGAAATTAAAACTCTCATTCTTTTTAAAGGTCAATTTTCAAAAACATAAGTATATTTTCAAGTTCTTTTATCTTTTCACCAAACAACATTATAAGTATTTCAATCAAATCTATTTTTATATAAACTATTTTTTGATAAAGTAATAGAAAATCTAATTTTTTCTGAAGGACCAATCAATTGATCTAATCTTAATTTTGATACATTTTTTAAAATTCAATTTTTATCTATATGTTTTGATATATTAATAAATTTTTCTTTTCTTTTATTCTCATGATATTCTTTAGGAATATAAGCTGTAATACTTTTTTTATCTCTTGTTGTTAAATAATTTGTATGACTCTTACTTCAAATTATTTTTCTTAAAACATTTAAATTCCTTTTTGATATAATTAAAATATTTTCCTTATTTTCTTCAAATGCATCATTTAAAACTTGAGCTTCTTCTCTTGAAAGCTCATTATCTTTTAAAAATTCATTTAATTCAGGATTTAAATTATTATTTTTTAATTCCTTATTTGAAAATCAAAAATTATTATGTTCAATACTCATATATTTATTTAATTATATATAAAATATAATAACATATTTTATGATAATATTCAAAAATTTGCTATTTTATTATTTTTCATATAATCAAAACACTTATGATTGGCTAGTCAGGAACTAGTTGAGTTTAATAATTAAAAATATAAATATGTCTAATAATAAAAAGCTGGAATTATTAATGCCAGCATGAGATTTTGAAAAATTAAAATTTGCTTATGCTTATGGAGCTGATGCAACTTATGTTGGAGCTCCTATGTTTTCTCTTAGAGCAAGAACAAATGCTTTTACAATGGAAACTTTAGCTGAAGCTGTAGAATATGCTCATAATCTTGGTAAGAAAATATACTTCACAGCAAATATATATGCTCATAATATGAAAATTAAACCATTTTTATCACAATTTAAAAAAATGGTAGAAATGTGACCAGATGCTTTTATTATGGCAGACCCTGGACTTATTCATCTTGTAAAAAAAGAATTTCCTGATGTTGAAATACATTTATCTGTTCAAGCAAATAACACAAATTGGGCACAAGCAGAATTTTGGGCATCAATGTGAATAAAAAGAATAATTTTAAGTAGAGAAATATCACTTAAAGAAATGAAAGAAATTCATGAACATGTTCCAGATATGGAATTTGAAGCTTTTGTTCATTGAGCAATTTGTATGGCTTATTCATGAAGATGTCTTATATCAAATTATTTATCAGCAAGAGATCCAAATCAAGGTACTTGTAGTCATTCTTGTAGATGGGAATATAAAATGTTTAAATCAGATAAATCAGAAGAAGAACTTGAAATGGTAACAGGAAGACCAGATGCATATCAACCTCTTGATTGACAATTTATGCTTGAAGAAAAAGAAAGACCATGAGAATTTATGGAATTTGATGAAGATGAATATGGAACTTATCTAATGAACTCTAGAGATTTATGTGCTATTGATTATATTCAAGAATTAGCAGATGCTTGAGTTATAAGTTTTAAAGTAGAATGAAGAAATAAAACTGTAAACTATATTGCTTCAGTATGACTTGCATATAGAGAAGCACTTGATGCAGTAGAAAGTGGTAAAAAATATGATTCTAAAAAACTAAGTGAAGAACTTTTTTGAATAGCTAATAGAGGTTATATTCCTGGTTTTCTAGCTTGAAATCCAAACTCTAATGCCCAATTCTATGAAAGAAACTGAAGTTTTTGAACAAAAGCTTTCTTGGGAATACTAAGAGATTATGATGAGGAAAATAAACTTGTAAGAGTAGAAGTAAAAAATAAATTTGAATTAGGAGATCAAATAGAAATAGTTTCTCCAAGTTGAGTAAAAACTATGAAAATAGAAAAAATATATAAAACAAATTTAAATCATTGAACACATAAAGCTGCAACAACTTTTACTGATTATGAATATAATTTTGAAAAAGATAAAGCTGAAGAAGTAAAAACAGCACATGGAGGATGATATGAAGTATGGATAAATATGAAAGAAAAACCTGAAAATTTTAGTCTAATTAGAAAAGAATTACCAATTGAAATTGATAGCAAAAAATTATGAGATTTTATGAAAGATAAAATTAAAAAATAAAAAGTATTTTCTAACTGATTGACTTTTAAAATATTATTTTTATAATATAATAATATATTATAAAAATAATATTTTTTTATGGAACAAAATAATAAAAATAATATAATTAGTAAAAAAATAGAAACTAATAATTTAAAAATTATTAATGATCAAATAATAGATAAATTAAACAAAATCATTATTTCAAATAATCAAAATATAGATAATGAAAAAATAATAATACAAAAATTAAAAACTTTAAAAAAACTAGCAAAAAAGAAATATAAAAAGATAAAAACTTTAGAAGAAAAACAATATTTTTTAATGACTTTGTTATATAATATTGCAAAACTATTAAATGAATTAAATTATAATGAAGTATATAATTCAGATACAATTTTAAATATCAATCTTAACAATTATTCAAGTATTAATATAACAGAAATTGCAACAATAAAAAAATCTTTCATAAAATGATGAGATTGTAATATACAGTTATTAAATTTATATAATATATTAAGAGATATAACAAATAATGATAAACAAATAAAATATTCTTTTTTAAGTGATTATAAAGATAATCATTGAAAACTAATAATATCAATAAATAATGATTCTTATGAATATCATAGAAGTAAAAATCATTATATATGATATAGTAACAATTTAATCAATACTAAAAAAACTAAAAAAGATTTATCATTAAATGACTTTTTAGATACAAAAAAATATATTTGATTAAAACAAAAAAAAGTTGTTTATAGAATGGGATATAATTATTTTAAAATAAAAAAAATTTTTTGAATATTTATTTTAGCTATAAAGTCAGATAATAAAGAATTAGCTCATATAAATATAAGATGATTTAAAAGATTAACTAAAAATATATCAAAAATAAATAGTGCTATAATACTTTGAACTGGTAATGATTTTAAAAATAAAGATTTTGATGAAATTATAAGTTTGATTTCATCAAAATTAAAAAACAAAAATGATATACTATTTTTAAAAAATATTATAAGATTTTTAGATAAAGAAAAAATAGTTAATATGTTTAATTAAACATATTAACTATTTTTTTATTTTATTACTTAAAAGCCATTCTTTAAAATTTTTATAAAACCAAATTAAAAAATTATATAAAATTAATCAAATATAATAAAATAATTTAAAAAATATTATAAGTAATAAAAGATAAAATATATAATCCTGATGAAAATAAAAAAAATCATAAAATTTTGAATTCAAAAAATAATTTCATATTTTCTTTAAAAAATCTAATTTTATAAAGATATTTTCATTAATAAAAACAAAAAATCACAATAATATAAATGGTAATGAAAATCATAAAATAATAGATATATATTTTGACTTATTACATTTACATGTAAAAAAAGAAAATATAAATGGAAAAATAAATATAAATATAAATGATAAAAAATACAATATTTTATAATCTTTTAAAATAAATTGTTGATAAAAAGATAATTTATCTACTGGTAATAAACTAATATAAGAAACTTGAGTATTTAAAATCAAAAAAATTAAAAATCAAAAAATCAATCATAAATAAATAGTAAAAATCCTACTTATAGAAAAAAGCAAGAACAATATTCCTGTAAATATAGATAATAATATAATTATACTATCTAACATAATTACTTTTTATTATAACAAATAACATACTCTTCAAAACTTCTATCTCTACAAGCTTTTGGTTTATATTCAGTAAACTTTTCAAAATCCCTTTTTACAACATTTATTAAATCATTAAAATCTTCTCATTTAAATACTTTTAGTAAAAGATTTCATCCTGATTTTAAAAAATGTTTTGAAAACTCAACAATAGCAATATTTAATTCAACTGAAGCATATTGATCAACATCTTTTCTTCAAGTAGTATTTGGTCAGATATCACTTGTAATTAAATCAAATTTGTTATTTTCTCAAATATATTTTTCAACTTTTGATCTTAAAGTATCAAAATCAAAAATAGAATGAACAATTGTATTAATATTTGTTTGAGAATATTTATCTATCTTCTTTAAATCAATTCATACTATTTGTCCAGTATCTTTAATTACTTTTTTTATATATTGAATAAAACTTCCAGGTGCAGCTCATACATCACAAATATTCATTCAAGGTTTTATTAAATCAAATCTATCTTGAATTTCAATTAATTTATATACACTTCTTGCTCTATATCATTCTTTTTTAGCCTTTTGAAAGTATTCATCATGTAATTGAAAAGCTGCTGGTTTTCTTTGTTTTTTTGTGGGATTAGGAGCAGAATTAACTGTTGTTTGCATTCTTTTTTTTGAAGTATCACCTCTTCTTGTAAATGATTTTAATTCAAATTTTGCCATATTTTTCTTTGCTATTTTTATATAAATATATTAAAATTATATAGTAAAAGATTAAATTGCAATAAAAATTGCTTTTTTATAAAAAAATATAAAATAACAAGTCCTAAATAATAATTAATAAACAAAAAAATGTACTTAAAAGAAGCTCTAGAATTACATAAAAAATCTAAATGAAAATTGGATATTTTAGAAACTTTATGAATAGAAGTAAAAAATGATTATTGTAATAATGCTTTTTATAAAAATATAGTAAAAAAATTACCAAAATGAAATTATTTTATATCTGATTTAGATTGAACTTTTTTCAGATGAACATTAATAAAAGAAGCCTTTACAGTTTTTGCTAAATTTTTAAGAGAGCAAGATATTACTACAATAAATTTAGCAGAATATAAACAATTTCTAGATGATTTTAAATTATTTAAAAAATTGGAAAAAGAAGCATATAATAAAACAATTAATTATAATGATTATCTTACTGCATGACTATTTTTGATAAATAAATATCACAATTTATGAGATTGGGAAAAATATCTAACTTATCTAAAAGATTATTTTTATAGAAAAGAAAAAGTAAATCCTTTTAGATTTTCTATAAATAAATTAAAAGAAATAATTAAATCATGAAATAATTTTTTATTTGTTTCATGAGCATCTAGTTTTGTATTTGAAATATATATTGATTTATTAAAAGATTATATAGCAAAAGAAATCTGAGAAAAATATGTAAAAAATATTTATTGATTTTGTAGTTATGCAAATCCAAAAGATAAAGTTGTGTATAATTTATGGAATTTTCAATGAAAATATGATTTTATAAAAGAATTAAAAAATAAAGATATTTTTAAGAAAATTATTTGAGGAATGTGAGATACTTCATCAGATTATTGAATATCAAATCATCTAGATAATAATTCTCCTTTTTATTTCATAAATCCAGCTTACTGAGTTTTTAAAGATTTTGAAGAAATATCAAATAAAAATATAGATTATCATTTTATAACTGAAAGAAAAGATATTATTTTTGAATATAAAAGAAAAAATATAAATATATTAAACTAAAAAAATACTATTTTAAATAAAATAGTATTTTTTTTATGGATTATCAATTCATCATTTACTCCATGGATTACACCTCAAAACTCTCCAAAATCATTTTAAGCAACCTTTTAAAAATCAATCTTTTTTAATAGCAAGTTTTGTATATTCACTACAAGTTGGAGTATATCTACAATATCATCAAGGATATCTAGTTTTTCACCAAGCTGAATGATCAGGACTTATAGTATCTTGATATACTTCTATAAATTTTACAGATTTCTCAATACAATATTTACACATAATTATATCTTAATCAACATAAACTTCCCTTGGTTTACTTCAGTTACTAGGCCCTACAACCCCTAATTCTTCTAATATATCAAGAACTTTTGCTGCTCTAGCATATCAAAGTCATAACTTTCTTTGGACAAGAGATGTAGATCATTTTTTTGCCTGTTTTACAACTTCAATTGCTTTTTCAATTATTTCAGGGTCTTCATCTTGATCTCATTGATATCATTCCATAATACTTCATGCATTTTTTGAAACTCAATTTACAATAGTATCATCTTGCATATTTTTTAACATATCTGGATCTACTGTTAATTTAAGCTTATTTACAACAGCTTCTACTTCAGAAGTCTCAACTAAAACTCATTGTACCCTTTCAGGTTCTAAAGCTCAAGTAGGATAATAAAGCATATCTCATCTTCCAAGTAAATCCTCAGCTCATTTTTTTCATAATACTGTTTGACTATCTATTTGACTAGCAACAGTAAAAGCTATTCTACTTGGTATATTTGCCTTAATTAATCATGTAATTACATCTACAGAAGGTCTTTGAGTTGCAACAATTAAATGCATTCAAACAGCTCTTGCCATTTGTGCAATTCTTGCAATTGAACTTTCAACTTCTTTTTTATTACCACTCATCATTAAATCAGCAAGTTCATCAACTACAATAACTATATATGGTAATTTTTCTTCTTTTGAAACTTTTGCATTATATTCTGCTAGATTTCTAGCCTTTTTAGCTACTGCTAAGTCATATCTTCTAAGCATTTCAGCAACACACCATTTTAATGAATTAAGTGCTTTATCTGGATTAGTTATAACAGGTGTTAAAAGATGTGGAATTCAATTATAAACTGAAAGTTCAACCCTTTTAGGATCAATCATTATAAATTTAAGTTCACTAGGTCAAAATTTATAAAGCATAGAAATTAAAAAACCATTCATTCAAACAGATTTACCTGAACCAGTTTGTCATGCAATAAGTAAATGAGGCATTTTAGCTAAATCTCAAACCATTATATTTCAAGAAACATCTTTTCATAAAGCAAGAGGAATCTCTAATTTTTTTTGTTTAAAAACTCTAGAATCTATTACTTCTTTTAATCATACAGCTTGTCTATTATCATTTGGAACTTCAATACCAACTACTCATAATCATGGAATAGGAGCTTGTATCCTTATATTTTTTGCATGTAAAGCAAGTGTTAAATCTTTTTTAAGATTTATAATCTTTTTTAATGCAACTCATGCTTTAGGTTTTAATCTATACTGAATAACAGTTGGTCAAACCTGAAAACCTTCCATTAAAACCTCAATTTTAAATTGTAACAATTTTTCTTGAATTTCTATTTCTTTTGTTCTTATTTCATTTTCATCAAAAACTATATCTCATCATCTATCATCTAATAAATTAATACTTGGTAATTCCCAATTATTAAATTTTTTATTTACTTTAACATCTCAAGAAATACTATTTTCTGAAGTTTTTTCTTTTTTAAAAATTTTTGATAATCATGATTTTTTTTCTATTGGAATCTTTTTAGTTGCATTTTTTAAAGATAATTGTTTAGGTTGTTTTGCTTTTATCAAAGCTTCTTTTTCTTTTTTTAATTCTTCAAGCATTTTTTCTAATTTTTCCTTTTCTTTATCAACCTTTTTTACTTCAATATTTTTTGATGATTTTTTGGTATCATCTTTTTGTTGTACTTTTAAAGTATTTTTTAAATCTCCTATTTTAGGAGCAACAGAAGTTAATCATTGTAAAAATTTTATAGGTGAAAAAGAAAACAATATAACTAAAGAAAAAATAAAAAGTAAAAATGAAGTAAAAAATACAGCCAAAGATCAAATTAAATTATTTAAAACAGGATCTAAATTAAAAATAGCATTATAAGTAGGAGAAAAAAATCATATTATAGTAGTCAATGATACATAATAAAATAATAATCCTATAATTCTAAATAAATCAAAATCAACTTCTTTATCTTTAAATAAAATAAAACTAAATCAAATTGTAACAGGAGCAAATATCCATTTATAATATTGACCAAACAAATCAAATAAAAAATTAAGATAATAAGAACCTATAAAAGACTTTGAATCCATAATCAAAGCCATAACTCAAAAAAATAATAAAAATGATGCATATATTCATTTTTTATAATTATAAGTAATATTATTTTTCTTTTTATTAGTTGTTTTTCTTCTTACCACTTTTAATAATTAATTATTATTTATACTTTATACAATATAATTAATATTTTATTTTTTTCAATAAAAAAAGACTTTAAAAAAGTCTTTTTTACCTAGCACATCTAAATCATACTAAATTATCTTTAAAAGCTACACCATCTGCATTATCTTTTCATTTCATATTTATATTTAATGTGTATATTCAAACTGAATATCATTCTCAATAAGCTCATCATCTAACAAAAACATTATCTTGATTACCATTAAAATCATATACTAATCATTCTCAATTAGATCAATCTTCTCAAATTAATGGTCAATATAAATGTCTTATAGAAGAATCTATATTCCGAAATTCTTCCCAAGTATTATTAGGTGAACTTCCATCAGACTTATAGAATTGAGTTCTTCAATTATTATATCAACTTCAAGATTTTGTATTTGCTTTATTTACATGTTCAGCAACATTTCAAGCAAAATCCCATATAATCTCACCATTAAACAAATAATTTTTTCTTTTTTGAAAACATGTATTTACTCAATCTCAAGTTTTTGTAACTTTATCATTAGGTCATGTATTATCACTACATCATCTAGACATAAAAGTATCAGTACTATTTCAATTATATAAAGTATCTCAATAAGTTCCATCTCAAAATCAACTTAATTTATTTTTCCAGTTATCTTTTTCAAATTCTATTTGTCTAGCTATAGTCATCCATTCATTATTTGTAATAAGATGATATCATTTTCATAATCTTCTACAGGCATCTATTGCTTGTTTTTGGCTAATATTTGTTATAGGATAATCTACTCTTGATGCTATTCTTTTAGAATTATCATAATTATATGTATTATAATTATTTGTATTATCTGGATTTCAAGGAGAATCTAATTGTGTATAAGTCATTTCATATTTTGCAACACAAAATCAAGCTTGGTTAAATTCTTTATCTCACCATACTCAAATATATCAATTAGGACAATTTCTTGGAGGTCAATATTTTGAAATATTAGTTATTGTATATAATTTTCAAGCTAAAACAGATCAACTAAAGTTATAAATTTTATCATTTGTTATATATGCTTTAAATAAAGTATTTTTATCAGCTCAAGACAAATCTACATATCAATTATTAATATAACTATTAACTTCCTGAACAGGTTTATTATTAATTGTAGTTAATATTCATATTTTACCTCAAGCAACATATGGATATCTATTACTATAATCTATATCTCAAGCATAAGTCTTATTTGAAAAATTTGAAATTTTTAAACTATCTTCATTTTCATAAAATCACATTAATTCAAAAAATTTTCTATCTGAAGTTATATAATATGTAAAATACTTATTATCATCTGGATCTTTTCATTTTCATCAATAATGAATTTTCTCTAAAACATCTGGTCAGGCATATCATTGATATCAAATAACTTTTCATAAAGATTTTATTTCAACAAAATCAATAGGAGCAGGTAAAGACTTCTTTAACTTATATGATTTAAGTAAATCACTTATTTCATTTAATTTTGAATATCTAGCAGTATCTCTACTTCAAGATATATAATCACTATATTTTATATATCATATTGCAGATAAAAAAATTAAAATTGTTAGTGCTACAATTAGTTCAACTAATGTAAAAGCCTTTTTAATATTTTTCATAAAAACTTTATTATTTATATATTTATATTATTATATATAATATATAAATAATACAAAAAAGTTTAATTGACATATATAAAAAATACATCAAAAAAAATAGATAAAATTTAAAATTTTATCTATTTTAATTATTTTAAATAAAAATTATTATAAAGTTAACTAGCTTTTTTTCAAGCTAAAGGAACAGTTTTTCATTTATAAGAAATATTATTTACTTCTTGATATTTTTTAATATCAAGTTCTTTTAAAGTTTCAGATAAAGTCAAGTTACCTAATCTTGATTTATCAACTCATAATAATTCTCATAAAACTAATGTTTTTTCTTCATTTTCTCAAAATTTATCTATAGGGACTGTATTTACTTTGCCAAGTATATCTGCTACATTATCTTGATATATAGCTCTTGTAACTGCTATTGATAATTTTATTGTTTTATTCTCTGGAGCATTTGTTTGTAGCTCCATGTTTCTTTTTATTGTTTTCATAATATCATAATTATTAAATTAAAGTTTTTTATCTTAAAGTAAGAAAGTAATTTTTATTGTGATTATAAATTTCACTTAATACAAAAGTAGCTTCTCATCTATTTATATGTGACTCTGGTCTAAAATATTTAGCTCAATATTTATCTTTCCAAGTAACATTATTTCTAAAAATAAATCATACTTTTTTATTTAAATCAGCTGATATATCTCTAAAGTTTTTAGGAGTATATCATTTAAAATTATTAAAATTTAAATATTTATAAGTCAATTCTATAAAATCTTTTCTTGTAATTGGTTTATATTTAATTAATCTTTCTTGTTTTAATTTTTCTAAATTAGAGTCAATTTTATTTATCATATCTAAATCAACACTATCATTCTTTAATTTAATCAAAGTATTTCTTATCCATACAATAGCATCTTGATTTGTTAAATCTCTATTTGCCATAAAATATCATTTCCTAACTCATGTTGCAATATTATCTTTTAACATTGCTATAACTGAATTATGATAAACATAATTAGCTTTTATATCTTTTGGGTTAGTTACATAAATATTTTTAGTAGCTAATCATATATTTTTATAATTATTTAATAGTTGTATTTTAGGATGACTTCATGTTACTTTATATTCAAATAAAACTAATCATCATACTGTTTTACTATAATCAAAACTTATAGATCTTTTAAAATCAGATTGTTTACAGTTAGATTTAAAAATTTTTCAAATATTATTAAATGATCATGATTTCAAACAAACTAATGCATCATCATTTCATTTTAATGTATAAGTTGAACTATATTTTACATTTATCAAATATTTATTATTAGAATCTTTCATAACTGCAACTCATTTTTTTATATCTCAATATACAATTCTAGAACTTCACAAAATTCTTGCAGATTTTGGATAAATTTTTTGTCATGATTTTAAAACTTTAATATTAAATGTTTTTAAAATCTTTTGTCATAATTTTACTTGTAATCTAGTATTTCATTGTTTAATTCAAGTAATTTGTACTTTTCTTTTTCAATCTGAAAAATTATACAATTTAGTTGGAAATACTTTTATATTTCAATTATTAACTGGAAAAGTAACATTTAATGGAGTATTTCATCTAAAATATCTATTATTTCTTTTTTCTTTTATCTCAATATTTAAAATTATATGTCATCAAATATTTACATTTCATCAATAATTTGATAAAGATAAACCTATCTTATATTTTCTTAAAAAATCATCTAATTCTCTTTTTTCTATTTCAGCTCTAGTTAAAATATTTTTTCTTTCTATTTTTTGAGTAGTATTTGTATTATTAACAATTTTTTTACTAATACTGGTATTTACTAATCAAATTTTATTAATTATTTTTAAATAATCTTTTTTAGCTTGTGCTCTTGTTTTAGGACCAAACCAACCAGCTCAATTTTCAGTTTTAGAATTTATTACTCATTTATCTAATTGATATTTTATAACATCATTTTCTATATGTGAATAATTTCAATCTATAACTCATTTATAATATCAAATTCTTTTAAAAACTTCTTGAACCTTTTTTATATCATCTTTTGAATATCATACATACACAGTTCTATTAAATATATCCATAAAACTAGTTGCTTTTGGAGCTTTATAATTACTAGTAGTATTGAAATTTGATCTAGAAACCTTTACATTTGTATTTTTTATACTATCTAATATAGCACCTTTAGTTTCTAAAAATTTTAAAGGATCTAAAGTATGTGCAGCTAATTCATTAAAACATACTCATTTTTCTGTAATATCAGAATAACTATATGGGCAAGTTTTTCTACTATAATAAAATGGATGAAATAATGTATCTAAATCTATTTGAAAATGCAAGTGATTTCAAGTTGAATTTCATTCACTACCAACTTCTCATATTTTTGTTCAAGCATTTACTTTTTGTCATTTTTTTACTAAAATTTTAGACATATGAGCATAATTTGAAAAAACTTTTTTTCATCTAATAATATGCTCTATACTAACAACACTTCCCCATCCTAATTCCCTTTTTGCAACCACTACAGTTCATTTTGCTATACTGTAAACTGGAGTTCATTTAGCTGTTGCTATATCTATTCATTCATGTCATCAAAATCAAACATCCCATCAATATTTATAACTTGCACCCCAAAGAGTAGTATAAAATCTAGTATAATCATTATATCCTCAATTTAACTTTATATATTTCTTTAAATCACTTGTATGCAAAATAGGTAATTTTTGCTTACAATTTGCTCATAATTCTTTAAAATTTTGAAATCTACAAGAAAGTTTTGATACTTCTTTTAAAGGATATATAATTTCATCACTTCAAGAAGCATAACTAAAATTTATATTTAAACTTGTAATAACAAAAGGTAATATAAGCAAAAAAGAAATCACTCTGTTTATGTTTATATATTTTTTCATAATAACTTTATTTTTAAAATAATTTATTAATAAAAATGTCTTTATATAAATAATAATCAGTTATTTATATTTTATTGACTTTTTATTAAAAGTATTTTTGATTTATCTTTCATACATATATTACACCATTATTTTAAAAGCTTGTCAAATAATAAAAATATGTTTTAATATAAAATTAAAGTTAAATAAAAAAATCCCTATTCTAAAAGGACTTTTTCAATAAATAAAAATTTACAAAATATAAATATAATGTATAATATATTTATACAATAAAATATAAAAAAGTAAAGTTTATATATTTTTTATATTGGAAATATTATATTTTAGTTATAAAATAATAATTAATTATAATTAAAATATAAAAAAATAATGTTATCATTTAGTTATAAAAAACATAAATTATTTCAAAAATATTTTAAAATAAAGGAAAAGCCATGAAAATGGGACAATATATATATAAAAAAAACAAAAAAATATATAAAATACATAAAATGGATTCCTTGAATAAAAATGATTTGAATATGAAATAGTATATCAATGAACTCCTGAACTAAAGAAAGTGATATAGATCTTTTAATAGTTACAGATAATAATAGACTCTGGATAGTAAGAATTCTCATAACTTTTATATTTCAATTACTATGAGTAAGAAAAACAGCAAAGAAACATGCTTGAAGATTTTGTTTATCTTTTTTTGCCACTATAGATTGATTAAATTTTAAATCTTGGAAAATAAAAGATGATATATATCTATATTTTTGGATTATTTATTTTAAACCAATTCTAGATTATGATGATACATATAAAAAATTCATAAAAATAAATCAAACATGGGCTGATTTTAGTAAATATAAAGAAATCATAAAAGAAAACAAAAAATATATAACTTATAAAAATTAATAGAAAATGAAAATATTTGATATCACATTATTTTGAATACATATATCTCCTAGTTATTACTGACTTATGTATGCTCTAGGTTTTCTAGCTTGATATTATATAATAAAATATAGAAAAGTAATATCTGAAAATAAACTTGATGATTTATTATTATATATAGTTAGTTGAGTTATATTATGATGAAGAATTTGATATATAATTTTTTATGATTTTTGATATTATCTAAATAATCCTTTAGATATATTTAAAGTATGGCAATGATGAATGAGTTTTCATTGATGAGTAATATGAGTTATTATTTCAATGTTATTATTTTCAAAAAAATATAAAATAAACTTTTATAAACTAGCAGATCAAATAACTCTTGTATTACCTATTTGATTAGGTTTATGAAGAATATGAAATTATTTAAATAAAGAATTGCTTGGTTTCTCAAATTATTATTGACCATTAAATATAAATTGAAGATTTCCATCTCCTTTACTAGAAATGTTTTTAGAATGAATAGTATTATTTATTATTTTAAATTATATATACATAAAAAAATGAAAAAATCTAAAATCATGACAAATTGCTAGTTTATTTTTAATATTTTATGGTATTTTTAGAATATTTGTAGAAGCCTTTTTTAGAAAGCCAGATAGTTTTATTGGTTATATTTGGTGATATTTTACTCTTTGAGAAATATATTCTCTCCCTATGATTATAATATGAATTTATTTTTACATAAAACTTAAAAATGAAAAAATATCTTAGCATTTCAAATACATTGATTTTAATATCATTAATTTTTACAATATTAAAATATATATTTCCATGAATAATTATTTTTGGAATAAATAATTATTTTTACAATAAGTGAGATTATTTAATTTATTTTATACAATTTTTTACATGAACTTTTCTTCATGAATGAGTATTACATTTTTTTATGAATAGTTTCTTTGTTTGGTTTTTTGGTAATCAGCTTGAAACTTATATCTGAAGAAAAAAATACTTAATATTTTTTATAACTACAACTATCTTTTTATGATTACTTATAACTAACTTAACTAATTGAAATACTATATGAATTAGCTGATTTGCTATGGCATTATTAACTTACTATACATTAATATTATATAAAATATGAAATCCAGAATATAAATGAGGTATTACAGCAATTATTTTAAATATATGAATTTGAATAGTTCCTTGAATTAGTTTAACATGACACTTATGGTGAAGTATTTATTGAATTATATTTTACTTAATTACAAAAAATAATAAAAAATACTTGTAAGAAAATTTACAAGTATTTTTTATTATTTTTTAAATTTTAAAAAATCTTTTATATCATCATATAAATCCTTTAAACTGATAACTTCTTTTACAATAGTATCTTTATATTTTTTTCATGTATTAATTATTTCTTTTTTATTCCTTTTTGCTATTTTTAATCATACATCTTTAGTTCATAAAAAAATATCTTTTATATCCTGATTTGTTAAAATATTATTTTGAGTTTTATAATAAAAATAATTTGAAAATACTTTTCATAATCAATAGGTTAAAGCAAAATTAGTTGGAGCTAATAAATATCATCATAATACAGGTAATCATATTTTTCAAATAGTTGTTATTACTTGGTTTGTAGAATAAATTCATCATAAACTAATTGAAATAGCTCAAATAATTTCTTTTATCTTTTTTGTATCAATTTTATAATTGTATAAAATTGCAATCTCTCTTAAAAGATATAAATGTAATAAAACCATTAAATAGATATCTGTAAAAGGAATAGGTTGTATTGTTAATAAAAAAGATACTGAAGCTAATTTAAATATTAATAAATCAACTTTTTTAGATATATTATTATAACTTAAATCAATTATTTTAGATAGTTGTTTTTTATCAAAATATACTTCATATAATTTTATTTTATATAATATTCATTTAAATTCATATAATCAAATATAACTAATATTTATACTTTTTAATTTTATATTTTTTTTAACTATATCAGTTATAAAAATTGAATTATCAGGAGTATTATCTATTATTCTTGATGCAAGATTTATAGAATCTCAAAAATAATCATATCAAATTTTTGTTTTTTTTCTTAAAACTTTTCAATAATTTATTGAAATTTTTAATTCAATCTTTTTAAGATTAATATTTACAGTTTTATTATATTTTGTTAATTCTTTTTGTAACTTAATTGCAAATCTTATAGAATTATGAGCTTTTTCAAAAAATATAAGATATGAGTCTCATATATATTTAATTAATTCACCATCAAATTCCTTGATTAAAGGTAAAATTATTTCATCTTGTTTATCAATAATAAACTCTTTTAACTGCTTAGGTGTCAAAAGAGAAGATTTTAAAGTATAATCAGAAAGATCAGTAAATAATATATATTTTTCTAAAGTATTTTGCATAAAAAAAATATGATAAATAATTATTTATATTTTATCATATTTTTTATTTTAAAACAAATTACTAATCTTGCTTATCTTCTTCTAATCTTTTATTAAGTTCATCCCATATATCTTTTGGAATATTTTTTGCTATTTTTACTTTTGGATAATTTTTAGCAGCTAAGAAGGGTCATCTTCTAGAATTTTTAACAACTAGTTCTTCTCAAGTTTCTTCATCTATTAATAATCATTTCTCTTTTAATAACTCTTCTAATAATTCATCTTTATCTGATTTTATTTGTCATATCCATTTTACTTTGGGATACTCTGAACTAGCAAGAAAAGGTCAAAATCTACCTGTTTTTACAACTATGGTTCAATCTATTCAATCAGGACAAGGTTTTCATTCATATTTTTCTCTTAGTTTATCAAGTTCTGCTTCTTTAGCTTCATCTTTTTCAATAAATTTACATTCTGGATAATTTGAACACCCTGCAAATTTTCAAGTTTTACTATATCTATAAACTAAATCACTTCAACATTCAGGACATTTTCTTCATACTTTTTCTATTACCTTCTCAGCATTTTCTCCTGCATTTTCTAAATCTTTTTTAAGAGTTTTTTCCCAAAAGTTTTTAAGCATTTCTCTCCAATTTTTCTTTCACTGAGCAATTTCATCAAAACCTCATTCTACTTGAGAAGTGAATTTATATTGCATCATTTCAGGAAAATATTTTTCCAAAAATTCTGTTACAATAAAAGCAGTTTCAGTTGGAGCTAAATATTTTTTTTCAACTTTTTCCACATATCATCTATTTATAATAGTATCAATTGTAGGAGCATAAGTTGATGGTCTACCAATTCATTCTGCTTCAAGTTTTTTTACTAAAGAAGCTTCTGTATATCTAGCAGGTGGTCTAGAAAAAGTCTGAGTTGCATCTAGTTTTTTTGCTGTTAATAATTCTCAAATATTTATTGCAGGCAAAACTCCCTCTGCTTGTTCTTCTAAATCATCATCATCTTTTGATTCTATATAAAGCTTCATAAATCAATCAAATTTTATAACTTCTCATTTTGTTTTCCATTCACTATTTTTATTGATAGTTGGTGAAAAAGTAAAAGTTGTAACTTCTACAACTGCTTCTGCCATTTGACTAGCTACAGTTCTTTTCCAAATAAGTGTATATAATTTTAATTGCTGAACATCCAATTTAGATTTTAAACTTTCTGGAGTTTTAGTAATATCTGTTGGTCTAATAGCTTCATGAGCTTCTTGAGCACCAGATGATTTTGTAGTATATTTTCTTTTTTTATGATAATCTGCTCACCAATATTTTTTTATAACTTCTTCAGAAGCCTTTAATGCATCATCACTTAAATTAACTGAATCAGTTCTCATATATGATATAAAACCTGATTCATAGAGTTTCTGAGCTATCATCATTGTTTGTTTTACTCAAAAACCATTTTTTCTTGATGCTTCTTGTTGTAATGTTGATGTTGTAAAAGGAGATCAAGGCTTTCTTTTAGAATCTTTTTTTATTGAATCAACAAGTTTAAATTCTAAATCTCAAATTTTTTCTAATTCTACAAAACCTTTTTTATTTTGTTTTTCTTTTACATCTTCAATATTATCATAAAGAGTTGAAATAAATTTTAAAACATCCTCTTTATTTTTAAATTTTTTAACTTTTCCAGATACTTTATGAAGTTCAGCTTTGAATTTAGATTTTCAAAAAATTAGTTCAACAAATATTTTCCAAGATTCTTGTGGTTTAAAATTTTTAATTTCATTCTCTTTTTCAACTATAAGTTTTACTGCAACTGATTGAACTCTTCATGCAGATAATCATTTTCTTATTTTTTTCCATAAAACAGGACTAACTTTAAATCAAACAAGCCTATCAAGTAACCTTCTTGCTTGTTGAGCATCAACTAAGTCTAAATCAATAACTCTAGGATTTTTTACAGCATTATTTATAGCTTTTTTTGTAATTTCATGAAAAACTATTCTTTTTGTTGATTTTGGATCAAGTTTCAAAGCAGCACAAAGATGCCAACCAATAGCTTCTCATTCTCTATCCTCATCTGTTGCAATCCAAACTTCATTACTTTCTTTAGCTAATTTTTTTAAATTATTAACAGTTTTTGTTTTTTCTTGAGTAATCTCATAAGTTGGTTCAAAATTTTTATCAATATCTATACCTAAAGACTTTGAAGGTAAATCTCTGATATGTCCCATACTTGCAACAACTTTGTAATCAGGTCATAAATATTTCTCAATAGTTTTTCACTTTGCAGGTGATTCTACAATCACAAGATTTTTTGCCATAAAAAAAAGTTAGCAATTAATTTTCTTGCTAACTAGATTATTATTTTTTTTTGATTAGTCAAAATTTATATTACCTATTATGAGTTTTACAGTGATAATTTCTACATGCATCTGGATAATCATCAGTTTCATATATTCTACATTCTCAAGTACTCATATTATATTCAGGGCAAGCATTTGTTTCAGGATTTACTTCTCATGTTTCTGGATGAGACTTACAACATAAAACAGCTCATAATTTAGTTTTGTAATCATCAATTGGAGTAGTCATACAAGTAGTACAATCTCAATCACATAATTCTTCTAAGTTTCAAATTGTTCATTGTTCAAATAATAATTCTTTATCAATATCTCATAATCATTCATTTTTTAGTATTTCTTCCCAATCTATTTGTTCTGTCATAATTTTCTTATTAAATATCTAAAACATTTTTTACTAAAGATTTATTATCATAAGAAAATTTATAATTTTCTAAGTATCTTATAATTGCATAATAAATATCACAAAGTGTATTATTTTCAAAAATAAAAGAATTTCATTCAACTTTTGCAGCATTAAATTCTGATAATAAATTTGTTATATGATGTTGTTTATAAATAATAGGAACTACTCAAAGTTTTAAATATTTCATTAAATTATCCTCACATTCATCACAAACAATAAAATCAAGTCAAGAATCTTGTAATATAGAAGAAGATTTTGAAATATTTTTATCAAAAACTAATTCTTCTTTTGATATAACTATAAAATTTGCAGGTAATATTTTTAATGCATCAAGTAATACCTGATTAATTAAATCATTTGATAACACTAAAATTCATAAAGCTTTTTTAGAATCATTTAAGTTATACATTTTTAATAATTTATCTTTGTTTTCTTTTTTATTTTTTAAAATACTTGCTAAAGTCATAAAATATTTATTATTTTTATAAGTTATAATAATTCTATCATATTAATATATAAAATTACAAATATTTTTTGTATTTTTTGTATTTTTTTATAAAATCATTTAAATAAAAATTAATTAAAATAAATGAAAAACTTTTGGCAAGAACAAATAAAAAAATATGGAAAACTATGTATGCTTGCTCCAATGGATGGTTATGGAGATAGTGCTTACAGACAAGTAATAAAAAAAATAGCTCCTCATGTTTTATGTGTGAGTGAATTTTATAGTGCTGATTGACTTGTCCATTCAAAATTTTTAAAAGATGAAGTATTACCTCATACAAAACAAGAAAATCCTCTAATAATGCAAATTTTTTGAAAAAATCCAGAAATGTTTACTAAAGCAGCTAAAATTATAGAACAAGAAAAATATGATATGTATTGAATAGATGTAAATATGTGATGTCCTGCTAAAAAAGTAGTTAGAAGTGGGCATTGAAGTTGTTTACTTATAAATGAACAAACAGCTTTTGATATTGTAAAAGCCATGGATGAAGCTACAAAATTACCAATTTCAGTAAAAACAAGACTTAGTTTTGATTGATGACAAGATTTAATTAAATTTGGATTATGACTTCAAAAAGCTTGAGCTAAACTTTTAACAGTTCATGGAAGAACAGCAAAACAAGCCTATACTTGAATAGCAAACTGGGAACCAATATATAAATTAAAAGAAGAATTAAATATTCCTGTAGTGTGAAATTGAGATATACAAAATTATACAGACTGAATAAAAAAGGTAAAAAACTTAGACTGATTTATGATATGAAGAGCTAGTTTTTGAAATCCTTGGTGTTTTATTTGAGAAAAACATACAAAAGAATATGATTGGCTTGATGAAAATAATTTTATAGATTGAGTTTACCATCCAACATTAGCTGAAATTCTAGAAATGATGGAATTTCATGCAAAAGTTTTAGTTGAAACTAAATGAGAAAAAAAATGAAATCTTGAAATAAGAAAACATCTAGTTCAATATCTTAAAAATTTTCCTTGAGTAAAAGTTTATAGAAAAAGACTAGTTACAACAGAAAGTTTTGAAAATACTAAAAATATAATTTCTGAAATAAGACAAGAATTTAAAGATTTCTTAAATAAAAGACCTGGGCTTTGAGAGATTACTAAAGAAAGTTTAGGGATTGAATAAAAATAATTTAATACTTGGTACCAGTTCCTAGTACTCTTTTTAGTAACTAGGGACTGGTACCTTAAAATTACCTTAACAAAATTATTTATGAAAAATATAAAACTAGATTCTTCTTGGTTACAATACCTAGAAAAAGAATTTTCAAAACCATATATGCAAGAAATAAAATCTTTTTTAGAAAAAGAATTAAAAGCTTGAAAAACTATTTATCCTAATACAAAAACTATTTTTACAGCTCTAAATTATACTCCACTAAATAAAGTAAAAGTTGTTATAATTGGACAAGACCCATATCATGGAGAAAATCAAGCTCATGGACTTAGCTTTTCAGTTCCAAATTCTCAAACTAAACTTCCTCCAAGTTTAAAAAATATTTTTAAAGAAATAGAATCTGATTTATGAAAACCAAGTGAAGCTCTAACTAATCCTGATATTGACTGAAGATTAGTTTCTTGGGCTAAACAGTGAGTTTTACTTTTAAATGCAATTCTAACTGTAGAAGCTTCTAAAGCAGCTAGTCATTCTAAAATCTGATGGCAAAATTTTACTGATGAAATTATAAAAATAATTAATAAAGAATTAGATTGAGTAGTCTTTATATTATGGGGAAATTATGCTAAAACAAAAAAAATACTTATTGATACAAATAAGCACTTTATTATAGAATGAGTTCATCCCTCTCCCCTTTCAGCTTCTAGATGATTTTTCTGAAGTAAACCTTTTTCAAAAACTAATGAAATTTTAAAATCTCAGTGAAAAAAAGAAATAAACTGGTAAAAAATATTGTAAAAAAAATATAAAGTATATAATGAGAATAATTCTTATTTTAATAAACATATAAATATGGACTATTTTAAAGAAAGCCTAAAGTTACATGAAAAACTACAAGGAAAAATTGAAACTTGTTCTAAAATAAAAATTGAAACAAAAGATGATTTAAGTTTAGCATATACTCCTTGAGTTGCTGAACCTTGTAGGGAAATTGCTAAAAATTCTGAAAATGCATATAAATATACTTTAAAAGCAAATACTGTAGCTGTAATATCAGATTGAAGTGCTGTCTTAGGACTTGGAAATATTTGAGGACTTGCATGACTTCCAGTTATGGAATGAAAATGTAATTTATTCAAAGAGTTTGCTTGAGTAAATGCTTTTCCTATAGTTCTTGATACTCAAGATACTGAAGAAATAATCAAAACTATCAAAGATATTTCCATAACTTTTGGTTGAATAAATCTAGAAGATTTTTCTGCTCCTAGATGTTTTGAAATAGAAAATAGATTAAAAGAAGAATTAAATATTCCAGTTTTTCATGATGATCAACATTGAACTGCCATAGTAGTTTTAGCTGGAGTAATTAATTCTTTAAAAATAACTTGAAGAAATAAAAAAGATTTAAAAGTAGTAGTAAACTGACTTTGAGCTGCTTGAACTGCAATTATAAAATTGTTACATAATTATTGAATAGAAAATATTGTAGTTTGTGATAGTAGATGAATAGTTTCTTCTTCAAGAGATAACTTAAATAAAGAAAAGCAAGAAATTTTAAAAATTACAAATCCAGAAAATATTTCTTGAACTTTAAAAGATGCAGTTGTATGAAGAGATTTATTTATCTGAGTTTCTGCACCATGAGTTTTAAGCTGAGAAATGGTAGAAACTATGAATAAAAACCCAATGATATTTGCAATGGCAAATCCTACTCCAGAAATAATGCCAGAAATTGCAAAAAAAGCTTGAGCAAAAATAATTGCTACCTGAAGAAGTGATTATCCTAATCAATTAAACAATGTACTTGTATTTCCTTGATTATTCAAATGAGCTTTGGAAAATAGAGTTGTAAAAATTACTGAAGAACATAAATTAGCTGCAGCTCAAGCTCTTGCAAATTATGTAAAAAATCCAACTGTAGATGAAATTATCCCAAGTCCTTTGGATAAATGAGTTGCAGATGTAATTGCAAGTGTAATAAAATAAAGTCTAGAAAATTTCTAGACTTTATTTTTATTTCATTTTTTTAAATAGCCCCTTAATATATAAAAAAAATAAAAATATAATATATTGAAATATTAACTTTTTTACTTTTTAATAAATATTAAACATATTTTTTTCTTAAAAATCAAAACCATTCATATTCAAAATATACTCATTTTTTATCTTTTTTAAGACTTTTTATTATATCTCAAAAAATTAAATTTTTATCAAAATTATCTTTTTTCTCTAAATTAATATATCATTTTTTTAATCCATCATTTCAATAATAATAAAATTCTCAATTTTTTTCTTCTATTTTTCATAATTCAGTAAAAATACATCTATGTTTCATTATCCCATTTCATTCTGATCAATAAAATAAATATCACTTATAACATCAATCTTGTCATTGATAATAAATTGTTCAATTTATTTCTTGTATATTTGATACATCAGTAAAAATACATTTATTTTTATAATATAATTCATCTCAATATTTAATATATCAACAAGATGAAGCTTTATATCAACAATAACCTCATAATTCTCACCTATAAAAAATTTCTCAATTTATTTCTTGTATTTCTGATATTCTACTAAATACACAATTAGCCTCTATTTTATCTTCTTCTCATTTTTTTATAATTCATTGATTAAAATTTATTGAAATTAATAAATAATTTTCTCAAGCTAATTCTATTTCTTCTTTTATTTTATATTTTCTTTCTAATTCTTCTGAAGTTCTATCTTTTATACCCTTTTTTAATTCATCTATTACCTTAATTTCTATAGGTTCTAATTTTTCTAAAATTTCTTTCTGAGTCTCAGACATAATTATTATATTATTAATTATTTTAATAAATTTTATACAATAGACAATAAATGTCAAGATACAAAAAATAAAGTCTAGAAAATTTCTAGACTTTATTTTGATATCTCTTTTTAAACTCCTCTAAACTAATATCTTCATCTTTTATAACTTCACACATTTCTATTAATACTTTATTGTCAGTATTTAAAAATTTCTTGATATTTTTTAAGCTATTTGGCAGAATTTCTTTTACTTCAGAAGTTAATAAAACTTCTTTATCAAAACTCATTAGATACTTAAAATAGCCTATTTCAGTTTTTGTAATATACTCTTGTGGAGTTTGACCTAACTCATAACAAAAAGGAAATCCATAATAACAAAATTCTAAAAAATCTCATCAAATTACTCATACATCTAAATCTCACATAATCCTTGCAAATCTATCAGTAAATTTTCATCTTTTAGCAAATACAGTTCAAATAATTGCTTTTCTTATAATAGTTTTATCTATAAATCAAATATCATATTTCTTTTCAAATTCTTCAAGATTTTCTAAAGCAATATCAAGAGATCTAAATTCATCAAGTAAGTTTGCCTGTCATTTATGTCAAGCATCATGAAAAAGTGCAGCAAAAAACAAAGATTTTATTTCTACAATATTAAATTTATTCACATTTAATTTTAATACTTCAGTTGAAACTTGCAAAGCATGTAAGAAATTATGATAAGGAACTGTAGAATTATAATATTGTTTTATTATATACAACATATCCTTAGTTATAAATCAACTTTTTGATAGATTATCTATTATTATTTCTTCTTGTTTTAATTTATATTTAATTTTTATCATAATTTAACAATAGTTTTTATTATTTCATATTTCAATATATCATCTTCACTTCACACCATTCTACCAGATTTCATTTTTTTATCTAAATTTACAATATCTATATAAAATTCTTTTAATTGTAGAAAATTAATTTTATAATTTTTATTTACTAAAAAAGCCCTATTTTTCAAATCAAGAAGTTTAGATATATCATTTTGCTTATTATCTTTTAATAAATAAATATAAACAAATACTCTTATATTTGCCAGAAAATTATTATAAAAAGCATAAACATTTACTTGAGATAAAATTGTTTCTATCTTTCAAATAGCATTATTTAATTTTAAATTCATTATGTCATCTATTAATTCAAAAATAGATTCTTCCCATTCTGGAAAGATATTATCTTTTATTAAATCAATATCTATATTTTTATTTGTAATCAATAATTTTTCTATCTCTGATATAATTTTTTCTAAATTTCAAGCTTTATATCTTATCAATAAATCAATAGCATTATTATCTATTTTTCATTTATATTTACTCAAAATAATATTAAATATATCTTGTGAATTTTTTGTATTAAATTCCTCAATTTTTATAGCTATTTTTTTAATACTTTTATATAATTTAGATCTCTTATCTAAATTTGCTGATGAAAAAACTACTATATTATTTTCAGGTATTTTATCTATTATACTATTTAAATATTCTCATAAATTAGTCAGTTCACTAGATTTTTCATTTGAGCTTAAAGGAAATCATTCTATTATTATTAATTTTTTTTCTCACATAAATCACTCAGAAAGTAATTCTTGAGTTAAAATATCTTTATTTATATTTTTAAAATCATTAAATACAACAAAATTAAAATCTCAATATTTTTTCAAATATTGATTTTTCCAATTAAGAGTTTTTTCTCTTACTAAAAACTCAGAATTTCATGTAAAAAGATAAATCATATAGTTATTTTAATTTTAAAAGATTTATTAACCTTTTATTTCAACTCTCAAGTATAATTTTATAAACATCTAAAACAGCTTGTAAACTTCTTTTCATATTTAATAAATCTCTTGGATTAGCTCTTCATAAAGCAAGTCTAGTTAATATATTATCCAAATCAGCTATTTGTTTCAATTCATTATTTACTTTATCTAGTAATATTGAATCTTTTAAAAATTCATCAATAATATCAAGTCTATTATTTATAGCATCAATATCTTGTAAAGGACTAACAATAGCTTCTCTTAAAAATCTTTTTCACATTGCTGTATTTGTCTTATCTAAAACTCATAATAAAGTTCAAATTTTTGATGAGTTTGTAGAAAAATTGTACAATAAATCTAAACTTTTTATTGTTGATTCATCTAAATCTAAATTATCACTAAAAGTTTCAAAACTCAATTTACTTAAATATCATAAATCAGTTTTTTGTATAGATTTTAAATAATCCAAAACTAAATTTGCAGCACTTATAGCTAATTTTTTATTTTCTAAGTTAAATCATACTAAATTTTTAACTCAAAAATGATTTTTCAATTTTTCATATGAATCTTTATATTCTTCAAAATAAAAGATATTTAAATTAAATTTTTTAGCTAATATTTCTTTTAATTCTTGATTTCAAAAAAGTTTTTTACTTAAAATAACTTCAGTAACTCAAACTTTATACAAGATATTTATTAGTTTATCAAATATATCAACTTCTCAAGTTTTCCATTCTCATGAAGAAGGATCAAGTAAACTTATTCAATATCAGCTATCATCTGAAACTATAGATACAATAAAATTTGAAGATTTCTCTTGCACATAATTATCTCATTCCAAATTTAAAGTTGCTGGAGTAATAACCCTAATTATTTCTCTTTGTACTATTCATTTTGCTTTTGAATCACTCACCTGCTCTGCTATAGCTACCTTATATCAAGCATTTACCAATTGTGGCAAGTATTTATCTTTTGCATGATAAGGTATTCCTGCTAAAGGTTGAGGATTTAATGCATTTTTATTTCTTGAAGTAATATTTATTCACAAAACTTTATGTGCAATATGAGCATCATCATCAAACATTTCATAAAAATCCCCCATCCTAAAAAATAGTATAGCATCAGGAAATTCTGCTTTCATATCATAATATTGTTGCATTGCAGGTGTAAGTTTTTTTTCTGTCATGGTTAATTTTCTTAAAATTGAAAATAAATATTCTTAATATCAAATATATTATAGAAAAATGTTTTTGGAATGCAAAAAAAGAATTAGAAAAATCTAATTCTTAATATAATTTGCTTCTATGTAAAATTCTAAAAATTATTATTCTATTATTTTTATTATCTACATTAAAAAGTATTCTAAAATCTCAAACTCTTAGTCTATAATCACATAAATCATAATGATTTAAAAATTTAATATTTGATTTTCAAAGTCCTAATTCAGATAACTCTTCTAATTTATCCAAAATATTATTTCTTAATTTTTCTGAGATTTTTAATAAATCTTTTTTAATTAATTTTTCATCATTAAAAATTATTTCATACATAATAAATATTTAATTAATACCTTTATCCTTATATAGATTTTACATATTATGTTTTTTTCTAAAATCTTTTAAACTAATTGAATCTGTTTGTTTTCACTCCTTATAAGCTCTTATAGTTTCCACAGTTTCTTTATCATTTAATTCCCATAATTCTTCTCTTAATTGATGGATTATTCAGCTATCTAGAATAGCTTTTCATAATTCTGCTGGTAAATAAAGACCAAGCATTTTATTATTATTTAAAATAATAGTTTCTTTTGTCTTACTAAAGGCTTTACTCCCCTTTCTTGAAATTTCTGTAGTTGTAGTAAATTCCATATTTCTGATAATTATATGATAATATTCTGTATAATTATATGATTATTTTATATTTTTGTCAAATATAAAAGCTAGAATAAACTAGCTAACATAAAAAATTATTTAATTTTTCTATAATTTCACTTATCAATACTCAATTTATCATTCAAAATACAATCTCATGGAAAATTAAAAAAATTTGGAGAAGTATTTAATAAAAATTCTACTTCATCATCTTTTAAAATCTTATGAAAAATTATATATCTTTTACAGTTTACTATATAATTTAATGCTATATTATAATAAAAATTATAATGTTTCATATAATATCATCACAATTGCTCTTTTAATCTCAAAATAAGTTCTAAAACTATATATTCTCTTTCAGATATATAAAAAGGAGTAAATCTGTTTATAAAAGTAAATCAACTTAGATAAACAGATTTTATTTTATATAATCTATATTTTTCAAATATAAATTCTAAAACTTTTAATAATTCCTTTTTATCTCTAAATCTTATTCTATCAATATCAATAACTTCAAGATTCATTAAAAAAACAGAAAAATCATTATTTTCCTTATAATCATCATAAATTTTATAAAAATTATAATATTTATGACTTCTCAACCTATTAAAATTTTTTACATTTCATTTCATAAACAAAAAACTACAAAAATAAAAACAAAAACACCTGTTTTCAATTTTATCATATTGTAGTTTTTTTAGTCAAAAAATTAAGGTTGACTTTTGAAATATTTAACTATTTTTATATTCTTTATATAATTTTCTTACACAATTTCTATATTCAGAATCTTCAATATAATCAGATTTATAACAATAATATAATATTGTATTTGTAAAAAAATTTATAACTCTTACATTGTTTTTAGAATCATAATCATATATACCAATACATGCTTTTTCAGTTTTACTATATTTTATAAAACTAATTGCATAAGTTTTATAAGCATAATAATTTTTATAAGCATTTTGACATTTTATATTTTTTTCAAATATTTCATCATTCTTTGTAAAATAACTATTATCAATTATTTCTAATCATACTATTATTAATAACAATATAGTATTAATAATGATTAACATATTTTTCATAGTAAAAATTTAATTTATAAACTAATATTTTGGTAAATCCTTTCAAATACAACTAAAATTACCTTTTATATTATGAATATAAAATGAACCAAATGAATGTGCAGTTTTAAAAGAACTCCAAATACTTTCATATACATTACAATAATGATAAAATTTATTACTCATTTTTATGATTAAATAATTATTATTTTCATCATACCAAGCACCTTGTATAAGAGAACTTCAAGTAGTATTTAAAAATTCAAAATTTTTCAAATCTACAAAATCATCTCTATATTCAACTTTTATTAATTTAGAAGTATATTTTATCTCTTTAGAAATATTTTTATTAGTTTCTTCAAAAACTAAATTATCTATTAATTTATTTAATTCTTTATCATTTTTTTCCTTATTATTAGAAGATAAAACTAAAGAAATTCAATATTTTTTATAATATAATATAACTGAATCAAAATAAAATACATTATCATTAAGTATAGCCTTATATTTTAAAACAAAAAAATTATATCATTTTTTTTGAATTAATTCATCTTCATAATCAGAAAATTTCCCTTTAGTTTTTTTACTATTTATATTTAATAATTCTGTTTTTAATACTTTTAATACATCTTTTTTATTAGTCTTTTTTACATTATTCACTATTTCTTCTCATAAATAATTAACTTTAATTCAAATATAATTTTCTCAATTATTAGTTGATAAAGTTAAATCATATCATTCAACATCTTCTTCTTTTTCATAATATCAATTTGTATTATTAATAGAAATTTCATTATTAATAATATATTTTTTTTGAAAATTAGTTTCTATAGTATCACTTTTTTCTATAATATTGTTTTGATTATTTTCTTTTTCTATAATATTATTTTTTGGAATAATATTACTTATAGTTATTAATAATATTAAAAATATAAAAAACCATATAAAATGTTTTTTATTTTGCACTTTTTTATCTAATATTTTTCAATATTTATTATCTAATTCTTTTCATCTAAACAATAATGCAATAGGATTATAAAATGGTATTAATGCAAACCATCAACTTTTTCATAAATCATGAACTCTTTTAATAGATATAACAGCATGTGAATATATCCAAATCAATAATATAATTATAAATATTGTAATTCAGAATAATCCTCATTTTATAATAAAAAATGATGCTATTACTTCAAAAATTGCTCAAGAAAACATTGATATTAAAAGAAATTCAATATTATCAATTCTTCATTTTGGATTAAATAATAAATTTATAAAATCTTTTGGAATATTTTTAAAATTTATTTTATTGGAAATATCTTTCATGGTTGCTTAATTAGTAAATAAATATAAAAACTTATTTTTATTATCTTATATTAAATATCTATTTTCTCTCTATTATCTCAAAATAATGGAAAAACAATTTTTGAAAAAATAAAAGAAATAAATAATAATAATATTATATCTAAAATTCATATAATAGAATTTTCTAAATAAATTAAAAATAAATCTATGATAAATAATATTTGTAATAAAAGTTTTGTATAAATTCATGCTCTGAATTCTAAAAAATTTTCTGATTGTATTAAAATATTTGTGATAAAATAAAAAACTCAAATAGAAAATAAATAATAAATTATATTATCTAGAATAGATATATTTATTAATAAATAATATTTTATTAAAAAAAACATTCAAAAAAAAGATAAGTTATGCAAATAATAAAATAAATAAAATAAAATTTTTTTTTCTTTTGTTAAAAACATTAATCAATCAAATATTACTGAAATGATTCATCACCAAATAAAAATAATAAATGCATAATACATAGCTATTGGTAATATAAGTAAATTATTTATAGATTTAAAATTTCAGACAAATATTATATAAATAAATAATACAAATGTTAATATAAAAGAGATAGTATTTAATAATCAAGAAATATAATACAAAATTTTATCTATTTTATTTAATTTATTCTCCATAACAAAAACATAAAAAAATAAGATAATTCTAAAGCATTATCTTATCCTTAAAAAATCACTTTTTATGATGAATTAAGGGTAATTAATACCATAGATTCACCACAAATCACATAAACACAATTTTCACAAAAATAATGAAAAAATGAGTTTTAAGTATTAATTACCCATTTATTCACACTATTTTTGTGATAAAAATATATCTGTTTATGTAATTTGTGGTAACTCCACTATATAATATTTCCCTAAAAAATCAAATTAAAAAAATTCTTGAAATTCAAGAACTTTTTTAATTTTTAAAACTTAAACAACTTAAATTTAGATAATCTAGAATACTTAGGTTTTTCATCTGTATATCTAGAAACATTTAACATAAATCAAGTAGCTATTCATAAAGCTAAAAGACTAGAACCTCAGTATGAGATAAAAGGTAGAGTAACTCATGTTAAAGGCACTATATTTAAATTTACTCAAATATTTATAAATGCTTGAATTAATATCCAACTAGATATTCAAATAACAGAATATTTAGCAAATAAATCATCAACTCTAGAGGCTATATAAAATCATCTATAAGTAATATATAAGTATAAACTTATAAGTATAGTAGCTCAGACAAAACCTAACTCTTCTACAATAACTGAAAAAATAAAATCTCATTGAACCTCAGGTAAATATCAAAATTTTTGAATAGATTGTCAAAATCATAATCAACCAAATCATCAGCTTCATATGGCTATCAATCATTGTTCTGTTTGATAGTTTATCGTTCTATTTTTTATAGAAGATCTATTATCTGATAAAAAATTATCAATTCTTTTTGTAATATATCAAAGCTTATTTAAACTTTCTCAAGTTTTTTTATCATAACTTCAATATGAATATACACTAAAAATTAAAACTATTCATAATAATCATACTGTAAGTAGGTACTTTATATTTGATCAAGATACAAAATAGATAATTGCTGAAACTGGTAATATAATCATCAAAGTTCAAAAATCAGGCTGCAATCAAACTAATAATGTTACAAATCATATAATTCAAGCAAAAGGTAGAAATCACTTATGAAAATCATACATCTTATGTTTATTTGCTTTAAAATATGCTGCTAGAAATATTATTAATCAAAATTTAAGAAATTCTGTTGGTTGAATAGTAAAAGGAAGACCTGGTATGTTTATCCATCAACTTGCTCATTTTATACTCATTCACTTAACTAAAACATAGAAAAGCATAAAAATAATTATTCAAGCAATAGGTTTTATATGTTTCTCAAAAAATTTATATGATATTTTTGAAGTTATTCAAAGTAAAATCAATGAAATAATAACATGTCATATATTTCTTATTACATAAAAATAATTATAAGGATGATCTATTTTTCAAGCTTTTGTCATCAATTCAGTAACTCTATAGCTTGAATAAACAGAAACAGATGAAATCATTATCATTCAAAAAATAATAAGAAACAAAACTGTAAAAAATAATTTATAATCAACTGATTTCATAAAATAAATTTAGGTATATTTAAAAAATTAAAAGTTAAGTATTTTTAAAAACTCTGTTTGACTTCAAGGAAAAAGTCAAAATATCAAACCAGTTAAAAAAAATATAAAAATATAGACAATAATTGGTGTAAAATCAAGAGGTCAAATAGTAGTTGGTATAACTTTTTTTATTGAATTATAAATTGGATCAATTATATCACTTAAAAATTTAGGCCTTAATTTTAAACCAAAAATAGTTAACCAAGACAGGATAATATCTAAAATAATTAAATAACTCAATATTCTTAAAAAAATAAGAAAAGCTAAAATTATAATCATAATTATTTATTATTAAAAAGTATATTATATGCATTTTTAGCTGCATCTTCTTGTGCCTTTTTTTTACTTGATCATTTTCAAGTAGCAATTTGTTTATCTCATAAAAAAACTCCAACTTGAAAAACCTTATCATGATCAGGTCATTCTTCAGATATTAATTCATATTTTGGAGTAAATTCATATTCTGCTTGAGCTGATTCTTGAAACAATGTCTTATAATCTTTTGTAAGATTATTTGATAATATATCATCTAGTTTTGTATAAATATTTTTCAAAACAAAATTTTTAGCAACTTCAAATCATTGATCAAGATAAATTGCTCATAACAATGACTCAACTGTATTTGCTAAAATATATTCATTCTGTCTTCATCAAGTCTTTTCTTCTCATTTTCACAAGAAAAGATAGTTATTCAATCATAAATCAATAGCTACCTTTGAAAGATTTTTTCATCTAACTAATGCACTTCTAATATCAGTTAATTCTCACTCTGCTTTTTTAGGAAAATCAAGAAAAAGCTTTTCAGTAACAATTAATTCAAGTACAGCATCTCATAAGAATTCTAATCTTTCATTGTGTTCTGGAGCATAATCAGGCCTTTCATTTACTATTGATCTATGTATAAAACATAAAATAAATTTAGATATATCATTTGGAACAATATCTAATGTTTTTAAAAATTGAGTAATTTTTTTAGCTTCATATTCTCAATTTATAGCTTTCTTTGTAATTACCAAAATAATTATTTTAAATTATAAAATAATTAATTATTTATTTTTAGAATCTAGTTAAAAAATCTACAAAATAAAATCTACAAACAAATAATTAATATAAAAATATATTAAACATAAAATAAAATTTTGCAAAACAAAAATAGCTTTATTAAAGAGTTTTTAAAAGATAAAAAAAGTATGTTTAAAAAAATAATATTTTTTTAAACATACTTTAATTTCTTAAATCTATTTTTTAAAAAAAGAAAAATCATTATCAAAATTAGTACTATCTAACTTCTTGCTAATTTCATCATAATTTTTATATAAATTATTTAAAACTCAATTTACTATCTTCTTTGCAGATTCATCTCAATAAACTTTTGCTATTTCTATAGCCTCATTCATTGAAACTTTTGCAGGTATCTCTTCAGATAAATACAACATTTCTGTAGCTCAAATAAAAATAGGTATAACATAAGTTAAGCTCATATTTTCTGGTTGGAATTTAGGAGCATACATTTTTATTAATTCAATCAAATATAATTCTTTTTCTTTGATTAATTTTTCCATTTCTTCTAAATACTTATCATCAAGATTATCCCTAAAACTATCTATCAAAAATGAATCTCTAAAATCTGATTGATCAGTTTTTGCATAAGAATCTGAAAATAATTTTTGAAATAAAAATTTTCTAGATTTTTTCCTTGAAATTTTATTGGTCATTTTAATTCTAATTAATAATTATATGCATAAAATGGGATACCTAAAAAAGTATCCCTACATAAAAACTGTAAGTGTAAAATAATAAAACTAAATTCTAGTTTTTGAAACTTTTTTAGTTTTTTGAGCTATAACTTGTTTACCTTTATACATTCCATTTTCATCAACAAAATGTGATAATCCAGTTGCTTCTTTATTTAACATCACTCTATTTTTTAATTTTTTTGCCATCAAGTTAATCCAATTTGAAGTTCTTCTTTTTGATCTTGATTTACTTGTTTTTTTAGTAGGTCCAAAAGCCATAATAATATCAATTAAATTCTAAATTATTTAAGTTTATTTTTATAAAACAAAGTGATTTTATAAAAAAATCATATAAATGCAAATTTATTTGAAAAAAAAATAAAAAAATATATTATAAAACAAATAGAAAATAAATAAATTAATTTAAAAATATGGAAAAAATATTAATAATAGAAGATGATTTAGGTATTTCAAAATCATTAAAATTATATCTAGAGAATTCTGACTTTGAAATAGAGTTACACAATACTTGAAAAGATGCAATAAATAAAATAAAAGAAGTTAATCCAAACTTAATAATTCTAGATATAAATCTACCTGTAATGAATTGAATGGAAATATGTAAATTAACAAGAGATTTTTCAAATGTACCAATAATAATGCTAACAGCAAAAAATACTGAAAATGATAAAATATTATGACTTGAATTATGAGCAGATGATTATATAGCAAAACCTTTTTCACCAAGAGAATTATTAGCAAGAATAAAAAGAATAATCAAAAGAAGTTTAAATAATACTGATAATAATAGTAATACTATAACTTATAATGATATTACATTAAACCTTGATAAAAAAATAGTATTAGTAAAAAATAAAGAGATAAATCTCACAAAAAATGAATATGATTTATTAGAAAGAATATTAAAAGAAAATTGAAAAATAGTAACAAGAGAAGTTCTTATGACTGAAGTTATTTGATATGATAAATATGTATATGACAGAACTCTTGATACACATATAAAAAATATAAGAAAAAAATTATGAAATTCAAAAATAATACTTACAGTTAGAGGAGAATGATATAGATTAAATAAATAAAAAATGTCACTAGCAAGAAAATTTATAATAATAATACTCAGTTCAATTTTATTTATGGCTATAGTAAATATAGCTGCTTTTTACTTTTTTTATACTACTTACTTAAAAATATATTTAGCTGAGAAAGTATGAAAAAATAAAGAAATAACTATTGATTATATAAACAATATAATTAAAAAACAAACAGAAGATGATATAGATAATATTTTTTCAAATGCAGAAATAGAGTTTTTTGATTTACTTGAAAGAAGTCACCAAAAAATAAAATTAGATAAACAGCAAAATATAAATATAGTTGTAAACTACTTAGTAAAATCTTGAGTAGCACCTAAATATATTGAACAAATAATTCCAAAAGATTCTTTTAAAGAAATACTTTCAAAAATAAAAGATAAATCAAGTCCAGAATATAAATTTTTTAATAGATTAACAAAATCTATATTATTAACAAATCTTGCTGCATTAATTATACTTTTTATAATAATATGAATTTTTGTTAGAAAAACTATAATGCCTATAAAACAAGCAACAGAAAAAATAAAAAAACTTCAACCTTGAAAAACTGATATAAAAATAGAATATAATCATAAAGATGAAATATGATTACTTATAAATGCAATTAACTGATTAAATGATAAACTAAAAGTACAAAAGAAAATAAGATCTAGATTATTAGCAGATATAAGTCATGAACTAAAGACTCCTATTACTTCTATACAATGTTATTTAGAATGAATTGCTGATTGAGTTATAAAATTGGATAATAAAAATCTTTGAGCTATTACAGATGAAATGAATAGATTAATATCACTTGTTAATAGAATAATGAATTATGAAAGATTTGAAAATCAAAAATTGGAATTGAATATGCAAGATAATGTAATTTCAGATATAGTAAAAGAAGTTGTAGAAACTCATAAAAATAAATTAAAAGAAAATAAACAAAGAATAAAAATAACATGAGATGAAGAATTAACTAAGTATTGTGATAAAAATCTTTTCAAACAAGTTGTTCATAATATAATATGAAATTTTCTAAAATATGCCTGAAAAAATACTTTACTTACAATAAATATAACAAAAAAATATATTGATTTTAAAGATAATTGAAAATGAATTAAAAAATCTGAAGTAGAATTTTTAACTGAAAAATTTTATCAATGAAATAGTGAAAAAACTTGAGATGCAGAAAAAAGATGAATCTGAGTATGATTAAGTCTTGTTGAAAAAATCATAGAAAAACATAACTGGAGAATAAGTATAAATTCTGATTTATGAAAATGATTTAGTTTTAAAATATATTTTTAAAATATATCTTCACAAAACATTCACATTAAAAATTTTACTTTAATTATTTAAAAGTATAATAAAATTACAAATTAGAGAATCACATCATTAATTTAAAAATGAGTTAAAGCCTAAAAAATTTATTTTTATAATTGATTCTCTAGTTTTTTAATTGCTTTTGATTATTAAATTGAAAAAAATAATAAAATTAAATCTTTTTTTTATTATATCAGTATTTTGCTTAAATACTGCTTTTTGAAGTAGTTGAATTATTAATAAGTGAAAATCAATAAAACAATTAAATACAGAAGTACAACAATTAAAAATAGAAAAAACTAAAATAGACAAAAAAATATTAGAACTACAAACTATATTAAAAAATAGCTGATTTTTAAAAGAAAATTTAAGTGATATATCAAAAATCTATATTAGAAGAATTATTGAGCAATATAATTTAAAAAGAAAACAATATGAATCATCTCTATTTAAAAAATCTCTTTCTCTTGAATCTACAACAAATACAAGAATAAAACTAATTAATTTAAAAAAAGATTTATATATGAAACTTGTACCATATATAAATCAAAAAAAGTTAAAAGATTATTTAAATTTTGTTAAAAAAGATTTATATACATTAAAAGAAGAAAAAGAAATAAAAGATAATTCTATCAAAAAAAATGTAATTTTAAAAGAAAAAGTAAATAAAATAAAAGAAAAAATAATTAAACACAAAGAAGAAACTCAAAAAATATTAAAACAATTAATAATAAAAAAAATTGATGATAAGATTAATCAATTTAAAAATAATATAAAGTTTATAAATCTTAATGAAAATAAAAAAATAATC